>JALXEW010000174.1 GCA_027069285.1 Ardenticatenia bacterium
TTGGGCTATCGGCGCCGGCTCACCGAGATAAGCCCGCCGCGCGCCGAAGCGACCGGTTGCCGGCGTCATGCCACGCCGCCGTTGACCGGCAAAATGCGCCGTGCTAAAATTGATCTTAGGAAACCGGGGCCATTGATTGCGTTGTGCCACCTGATGCTCACCGAAAGGAGGTCCTTTGCAGCAACTACTTGCCACTGCTCTGTAACCTCTCTCAATCTTTGCTCAGCTTTGTGAATTTGCCCGCGCCTTATTGCCTTTTTAAGGAGAGCCGAAGATGAAGCGTAACGTTTGGCTGGTGATCGCACTCTCGCTCGCGCTTACCCTCGTTGGGATCGGGCCGACGGGGGCACAGGAGGAAGGCGTAACCATCATGCTCTGGCACGCCTGGCAGGACGCGGAGGCCGATCTGCTTTATGCATGGATCGATAACTTCCAGGCAGCTAACCCAGGCGTGACTATCGATACGCTCTATACGCCGTTCGACGACTTGCGGAATCGCTTCACCACCGCAGCGGCAACCGGTGAGGGGCCGGATATGCTCATCGGCCCGGTTGACTGGATCGGGCCGTTCGCAGAGGCCGGTCTCATCCGCCCGCTCAACGATGTGATCACGCTCGACCTGTACTTCCAGGTGGTGGAGCCGGCATGGGGCGTCACTATGTACGAGGGCCAGGTTTACGGGGTGCCCGAATCGGCCAAGAATATAATTCTCTACTATAACCCCAGCCTGATCGATACCCCGCCCCAGACCTGGGAGGAGATGCTCGATATATGCGCCGAGTTCGGCGCCGTGGGCGAGGTGGGGCTGGAGTTCAACCCCGGCTTCTACCACACGATGGGTTACTTCTTCGCCTTTGGCGGCCAGCTTATGGACGAGGAGGGCAATAATATCATCGACCAGGGCGATGCCGCCATCCGCTATCTGGAGCTGCTGGCCGATCTGTACCAGCGTGCCCAGGACCCGGCTAACGGGATCGTGATCGAGGGCACTAATGACCTGTTCCGCCAGGGCGCTGCGGCGATGATCTTCGACGGCCCCTGGAACCTGGGCACTTACCGCGCCGATCTGGGCGAGGAGAATGTGGCGGTAACGTTGATGCCTGCGGTCGATGGCACTTACGGCAAGCCCCTGGTGGGCACCGAGAACTTCTTCTTCAGCGCAGACATCAGCGATGAGGCCCTGGCCGCCGGACTTGATTTTATGCGCTATGTGACCTCGCCGGAAGGCCAGTTGATGGCCCAGGAGGTCGCCGGGCATATCCCCATCGGAGTGGGCGTGGAGTACATTGATGAGGACATCGAGGGGTTCGCTGCCCAGGCCGCCATCGGCACGCCGTTCCCCAACCGCCCGGAGATGAGCGCGTACTGGGAGCCGATGGGCAATGCTATCACCGCTGTGATGGAAGGCGGAGTGCCACCTGAGGACGCGCTGGCCGAGGCGGTCGAGGCGATCAACGCGGCTATCGCATCGATGCACGAGGAGTAGCTCCAAACGGCGGGAATCCACCGCCTATCTCGAAGTAGGGGCGCCACACACGGCGCCCCTACGAAACACCAGGGCGGGGTAAATCCGACCCCGCCGCCAGGCCGTAACCGGCCACTCGAAGGGACGGGTTGGGGATATGGCCGCTATCGCTAAAATCCACGGCTCTCACCGAGAAGGTTTATCCAAAGCGGTCAGGCAGAATCTGCTGGCATGGGCATATATCGCGCCCTCGGCATTGGTCATGGCCGTCATTACGTTTTACCCCCAGATTTACCAGGTATGGATGGCGTTCACCGATTTCGGCGCCGCTAATATCCGCCCGGAGAACCCGCCGGATTTTGTGGGATTCCGCAATTTCGTCCGCATCCTGACTAACGATATGCCCGCCATACAGTATTACGATTTCGGCAGGCTGCTGCTGTTTAACGTGGTGTGGACGGTATCGAATGTTTTCCTCCACGTGGTGCTGGGGGTGGCAATAGCCCTGGCGCTGAACGCGAAGGGGTTGCTCTTCCGCAGGGTCTACCGGGTCATTTTTGTGATCCCCTGGGCACTGCCGAGTTATATCACGGCGCTGGTGTGGCATAATATGTTCGACCAAAATTATGGGGCCATCAACCTGCTGGCGGCTAAGGTGAACGATCTGTTCCGTGGCACGTTCCTGGGGGCCGCATACGGCCCCACGGCGGATTGGCTGAGCCAGTTCACGTGGACTCCTATCTATAGCGGGCTGCCGGAACGTACTAACTGGCTTTCCGGCGCGGTGATCATCCCCATAGATTTCCTGCCGTTCCTGCCGCTGGCTTTCTATGCGGTGCTGATCGCGAATACCTGGCTGGGCTGGCCTTTTATGACGGTGGTGGCAACCGGGGCATTGCAAAGTATCCCCTATGAGCTTTACGAGGCAGCCGAGGTGGATGGGGCCGGGAAATGGCGCCAGTTCTGGTCCATCACACTGCCGCTGCTGCGCCCGGCTATGGTGCCGGCGATCATGCTGGGCACGATATGGACTTTTAACCAGTTTAATGTGATCTATTTTATCTCCAACGGCGAGCCGCAGGGGATGACCGAGATACTGGTCACGCAGGCTTATAAGATCATCCAGCAGTATCAGTTATACGGGCTGGCGGCGGCATTTAGCATTGTAGTCTTCTTCATTTTGTTGATCATCACGCTGATAAATAATTATGTAACTAAGGCAACGGAGGCTTATGATGTCGCCTAAGCTCCGTAAGGCGATCTTACGACAGATCGGCCTCCAGGCTTTTCTGCTGCTGGTCACGGCGGTGGTGATGTTCCCGGTGTTGTGGGTGGTCTCGATGGCGCTGGATCCCCGTAACATATCCAGGCCAAATGAGTTGCAACTTATCCCCCCCGGAGCATCTCTGGAATCTTTCCGGGTTATCCTTTTCGAGCCTTTTGGGCTGACACGGGAGGGGATTTATTTCGGGACTCTGCTGAAGAATAGCCTGGTGGTCTCGCTGGGCACGGCGGTGATGACGGTCGCTCTGGGGGCATCAGCAGCGTATGCTTTCTCGCGCTTCCGGTTCATCGGACGCCAGGTGGGAATGCTGAGCTTTATAATCCTGCTGATGATGCCCAGCACCGGCACGATGGTGCCGCTTTTCGTGCTGATGAGCCGGATCGAGATAGGCGGCGAGCAGTTGCGACGAACGCTCTTCGGGCTGATGATCGCGTATGCTTCGTCGGCGCTGCCGTTCGCGATCTGGAATCTAAAGGGGTATTTCGATACCATCCCAAAGGAACTGGAGGAGGCCGCGCTGATAGATGGTGCGAGTCTGACGGGGGCGTTTTTCCGGGTGATCTTGCCGCTTTCGCTGCCGGCCCTGGCGGTCACCATTCTCTTCAGCTTTATGAGCGGGTGGACGGAGTTTATGATGGCCTGGGTCTTCCTGGAAGACCCGGAACGCACAACTTTGGCGATGGCGTTACGTAGTATAAGTGGCGGCGGACAGCATAGCGCTCCCTGGTCGGAATTCGCCGCCATGTCCATTTTGATGTCGCTGCCGGTGCTGGTACTATTCTTCCTGTTCCAGCGCTGGATAGTGAGCGGCCTCACCGTCGGAGGTGTGAAGGGGTAAAACATATGACGCCCGTAGCCCTGGTGGTAGAGGATGATGCGGATCTGAATGAACTTTATCAAGACGCGATGCTCAAGGCGGGTTATGATGTGGAATCGGCCCGTAATGCGGTGCAGGCCCTGCACGTTTTGGGCAGGCGTAAGGCCGATGTGATAGTGCTGGACCTGCGTATGGTGGGCGGGCGAGGTGATCATGTGCTCAGCTACGTTAAGGGCAACCGCAGGTTCGCCGATACGAAGGTGATCGTGGTCACCGGGGATGCTTCGCAGGAGGCTTTGGTGCGCGAAATGGGGGCGGATCATTTCCTGGTCAAGCCGGTGGATGTCAACGAGTTGGCCGAGCTGGCCAGAAGTCTGCAAAAGTGAACTCTCAAGGGAGATAAGGCACAATGCGCAACGTCTCAAGCGGCTACGAATCGGATAACAACCTGGCCTTCGTGGTGGAATTGGTGGCAGCGCTGTTCGGATTCTTTGGGATCGGGCATATGTTGCGCGGTCGCATAGGCCTGGGGGTCGCCTTGCTCCTGGCCGGATGGGTCTGGGGCGCGATTTTTGCTTTGGTGGCGAGCTTTACGGGCGGGATTTCGGCCCTCTGTACCTGCCCGATGCACGTGGCACTGGCGCTAGGCAGCGCTTTCTTGGCCAGAAGATAGTCGCTTCACGGAGGATTTGTATGACATCCCATCCTGTGGAACCCTTCAAGATCAAGATGGTGGAGCCGGTGCGCAAAACCACCCGGGCCGAACGAGAACGCTTGCTGGCCGAGGCGGGCTATAATGTGTTCCGGCTGCGGGCGGAGGATGTTTTCATCGATCTGCTCACTGATAGCGGCACCGGGGCAATGAGCGATTCGCAATGGTCTGCCATGATGCGAGGGGATGAGAGCTACGCGGGGGCGCGTAGCTTTTTTAATTTGAAGGAGGCCCTGGACGAGATATTCGGCTTTAAGCATTTTGTGCCCACTCACCAGGGCAGGGCTGCGGAAAATATCCTCTTTGCGGTGACGCTCAAGCCGGGAGACGTGGTGCCGAATAATATGCACTTCGATACCACTTATGGCAATATCGTCGCACGCGGCGGTAGGGCGGTCAATCTGGTGGCCGATGTGGCCGCCGATACGACCACCGATCTGCCCTTTAAGGGCAATATGGACGTGGAGAGGTTGGAGCGCTTCATCCAGGAGACGGGGCCGGAGAATATCCCGCTGGGGATGATCACGATCACGAATAATGCCGGGGGTGGGCAGCCGGTGAGTATGGGAAATATCCGGGCTACGGCTGAGGTTTATCACAGGTACGGTATCCCGTTTTTCATAGATGCCTGCCGGTACGCCGAGAATTGTTATTTTATCAAGCAACGCGAGCCTGGATATGCCGATAAGTCCCTCAAGGAGATCGCGCGCGAGTTATTTAGTTATGCCGATGGCTGTACTATGAGCGCCAAAAAGGACGCGATCGTGAATATCGGCGGGTTCCTGGCGATGAATGATGATGATTTGTTCGAGCGGGTGAAGGTGGAGTTGATCTTGCGTGAGGGATTCCCCACTTATGGCGGCCTGGCAGGCCGTGATCTGGAGGCTATCGCCCAGGGGCTGCGGGAGGGGCTGGATGAGGATTATCTGGAGTACCGCATCGGTCAGACGAGGTATTTGGCCGAGTCGCTGATCGAGGCTGGAATTCCGATAGTGAGGCCGCCAGGCGGACACGCGGTTTATATAGACGCCCGCGCGATGTTGCCTCATATCCCCCAGGAACGGTTCCCGGCCCAGGCGCTGACGGTGGCGCTTTACCTGGAAGGTGGGGTGCGGGGTGTGGAGCTGGGCGGGGTGGCGTTCGCGCATAAGGACCCGGAAACCGGTCAGGTGGTGTACCCGAAGTTGGAGTTGGTGCGCCTGGCGATCCCCCGCAGGGTCTATACCCAGGCGCATATGGATTATGTGGTGGATGTGGTGAAGCGTGTGGCCGAACGTGCAGACGAGTTGCGCGGGCTGCGCATAGTCTGGGAGCCACCGC
>JALXEW010000175.1 GCA_027069285.1 Ardenticatenia bacterium
CTGCGCCGGCGCCGCGGCGGATACGGAAGCGCAATGACCCAGCAGCAACGCGGCGGCGAGAAAAGAACCGACGGATGTTCCACGCATGAAAATCTCCACAGGTAAGATACAGTTCGTTGAGTCTTTGGAGCATCTGGCGAGCACCTGAGTGGTTCGGGTCGAGGCGCAGGACGTTTTTGACCGCCATTCTGGCATCTTCGGGCGATTCCACGGCATTGGCCATCAGCCACCAGGCCTGGAGGTTATCACGGTCGCGCAAGACTATAGCCTGCAAGATGCTGATGGCTTCGTCGTACTGCTCGTTCTGAATGAGCATCCGGGCATCTTCTAGCTGTTGCTGAGTTCGATCCTCCATTGGCGCCCCTTCCAATCGGTCTTGGTCGCACCCCATTTGTGTAAGCATTATATTTTAGCGGGGCATTCCTGCCAAAATGCCGGCCATGCGAGGGTCAGGATTACAAAGCTCCCACCCGGCGTGAGGGGGGCAACCGGATGGGAGCATTCGCCAAAGGAGGAGACAGCGATGGGCGTCACCTCGTCTCCGTCAATTGTGAGGATACCCGCACTGCATCCCCGTCAACAGTATCGAAGTGCACGGTAAGGTAGTGACTTCTGTCACAATCGGGGCGACCCGGCCAGATCAAAATCGCCCACACACATCGGGATCAAAGGCCAAGAGCATCCATCAGCCGGTCATAATCCAGATGTTCCGCCAGCATGGCCTGGAAACGGTTCAACTTCTCAGACTGTCCCAGGCGGGTTTTGCCAAAGACCCGCTCAATGGCTTCCACCGTTTCCATAGTGTTAGTAGGCACCAGGAGAACCGGCACCTCTAACTCCTCTGCTCGCTTTACCAGTGAGGGGCTGGGCTGCAAGTTCCCGGTCAGGATCAGGCATCGGGTTGAGGTTTCGAGGGCTGCGGCCTGGATGTCGGCGCGGTCGCCGCCGGTGATAACGGCTTTATTCGGCTGACGGCGGAAGTGTGGCATGGCCGCCTCTACGGTCATGGCGCCCACCAGCAGATTTTCCACCAGCACGTCCATTTTATCCTCACCGGTGAGCACCTTCGCGTCCAGCACCTGCACCAACTCGCCCACGCTCATCGCCATGAGCTGGCGACGACGCGGCAGGACGCCGTAAACCGGGATGTCTCTATCCTCAAGAAATGGGGCGGCTATTTCCTCGATGAAGGCCATATCATCGTCCGGCACGGTATTTATCACCACGCCGCAGAGCCGATCGCCCAGGCGCTTTTGAGCCGCGAGGGCATCGTCAACCACGCGCATACCGTCGCGATAGCGCAGCACGACCAGTACCGATGCGCCGAGCATCTCGGCCACCATCAGCGAGTTCAGGCCGACCGCGTATCCTTCCCGCAGGCTGGCGCCGCCTTCCAGCAGAACCACGTCTTTATCCCGGCTCACTCTTTCGAATGCGGCCATCACCTCGGCTTTGAGATCGCGGTCTAATTCGCCCTTAAGCGCCTGGCGGAGCAATTGGTGAGTGATTATCACCGGGGAAAGCTCCCACGGCTGC
>JALXEW010000176.1 GCA_027069285.1 Ardenticatenia bacterium
CCCCTGTCCCGACGCAGATTCCAACTGAGGAGGTGGAGTCCGCAGAGTGACGGTACGCGATAACGCCCAGGCCGTTTACAGGCGGCTGGCGCTGGTTGCGCGGGTGGGCATTGTCTCCGCCATTGTGGTGTTATTCCTGTGGTGGGGTGGCCTATTTGCAGGGCTTAGCTCCCGCTTGAATAACATCTATTACGCGCCGAGGCCTACGTCTGGCAATGTGGTCATAATTGCCGTGGACGATGAGAGCCTCGGCGCTTACGGTCGCTCGTTGGTCGAGTGGCCCAGGACGTTACATGCCCGTCTGGTTGATATTCTATCCCAGGCCGGTGCGCGGGTGATCGCTTTCGATGTGCTCTTTTCGGAGCGCGCGCCGGGGGATGAGGAATTCGCCAGGGCCATAATCCGCGCCAGGAGGGATACCGACGCCAGAACCAGGACTGTGATGCCCATCGTCGGGGTGCGCCGTATACCAAGCTCGGTGCCCGGCACGGTTGAGTACGAGTATGCCATGTTGCCGGTCGTTCCGTTGAGGAGCGCGGTTTCGATGCTGGGCAGCCCCAACATGATCATGGATGTGGAGGGTCTGATACGTTGGCAGCCGATGCGGGTGCTTATCAACGGTACGACGTGGCTTTCGTTCAGCGCGTCGGTTTACATGAGCTATTTGCGCATCCCCCCTGAGGCGATACCGCAACTGGTGCAGTTGGATGATGGGTTGCTACGTCTGACACCTGAGCGTCAAATCCCGGTCGATCATATGGGCAGGATGATGCTCAACTACTTCGGTGCCCCAGGCGATCAGGCGTTCCCGGTATATTCCTATCGATCTGTGTTGGAAGGCGAGGTCCCCCCGGATGCCTTTGACGATAAGATCGTCTTGGTCGGCCAGATGAACGCAACCGGCATGGCCGATATGTATCCGGTTCCGATCGGGATCGGCGGGGTGATGATGTCCGGCGTTGAGATACATGCCAATGCTATAGAGACGATCATCCAGGGCTTCCCACTGAGACAGCAAAGTGCCCCGGTTCAGATCGCCGAGATCGTGGCATTGGCATTTCTGTTCAGCGCGCTTTATTCGCTTTTTCACTGGCGCTGGGGCGTTTTGGTGATGTTGGTCGGGCTGGCTGCCTGGATATTTATCGCCCTGGTTTATTTCAACCTGACGGGGGAGATGATAGACCTTTTGTATACCTCGCTGGCGGTGATAGCTCCGTTGTTCGGCGTCCTGAACGCGAACGTCACGTTCGAGCGCCGCTTGCGCAGGCGGGCGGAGATGTTGCTCGAAAGTATGATCAAGGCTTCCACCCGCCAGATGAGCCTGGAGGATATTCTGGCCGACATATCCGGCGATGTTTGCAGGCTTTTGGACTGCCATTGCTCCGAAGTCTGGCTCTGGGATGGCGATGAGGGGGTGCTCAGGCGGGCTTATCCGCCAGATGAGGACGAGGTTTGCATATCCGGTGGCGGGCCGGGGCGTGAATGTGCCGAGCGCAGGCTGGAGGATGAGACCAGGTCGCTGGCGCTGGATGCGATAAAAGCTGGCGAGATAGTGAGTTGCGCCGGGATAGTGGCGGCGCCGCTTATCTGGCAGGGCAAGCCTTTGGGAGTACTGCTGGCAAAGATGCGGGGGCGTATGTCACCTGATAGGCGCGAGGTTTTGGGCCTCTTCGCCTGGCAGACGTCGTCCGTCATCGCTAATGTGAATCTGTATACCGAGGCCAAGCGCCTCAGCGACTTCAAGACCCGCCTTTTGCGCATGGCATCCCACGATTTGAAGAATCCCCTCCTGGTTATCTCCGGCTATGCCGAGATGTTGCAGGATGCTAATGTGCTGACCGGTGCCTATGCCAAGTACCTGGACGGGATAATGACGGCGGCCAACGATATGGCGTCCATAGTTAACGACATCCTCTCGCTGGAACGGATTCGGCGCGGTGCCCTGCATATGGAAAGGTGCGATTTGCTTTCCATTTTGCGGGATGTGGTCGCGCGCCAGGAGCCGGGGTTCTGGGCGAAGAAGCAGGAGCTGATCGCCGATCTTCCCGAATCCCTGCCGGTGCTCCGTGGGGATGCGGTGCAGTTGCGCGAGGCCTTTGGTAACTTATTGAGTAATGCCAGCAAGTACACTCCGGATGGGGGGCGGATCACCTTGCGCGCCTACCGGGAGGACGACCATGTCCACGTTGAGGTCGAGGACACAGGCTATGGAATTCCGGAATCCGAGATACCAAATCTCTTCCAGGAATTCTATCGGGTGAGGATGCCGGAGACGTCCCGTATCAGGGGAACCGGCCTGGGATTGAGCCTGGTCAAAGCCGTGATCGAGGCGCATGGCGGCAGGGTCTGGGCCGAAAGTAAGCTGGGTGAGGGGAGTGTATTCCACGTTGTGCTGCCGGTCGATCTGGGTGAAAATGGGGCAGGCACCGATAACTCAGACAATCCGTCTGGGTAATACCGTCACAGGTCGAAGCAGGTTCCACAGTGCCCAGGCCTTACCCTGGGGGCAGGAGGAGGAAAGATGAATCGAGGGGCCAGGCTGTTGCTCGGCTGCGGTGTGGCAGCGTTTTTATGCATATGCGTGGTGGTGCTTGCGATGTTGGCCGGGGGAAGCCAGTTGCTCTCAATGGTGCTCGGCGGGGGGCCGTATGGGGTCGGCAACCGCCCGATGCCGCTTTCCAGCAGTAACGATGTATTGGCACCGCCTACGGTCGGCGAATTCACCCGGACCTCGGCGTCTGGGATGGCGCAGATGGGCCTGACGGCCATGTATGAGGGGCCGGGTGGCCAGGTGATGCTCCTGGTGAGGCTTTTCCCTTCGGAGGGGGCTGCGCGTAGCTCGGTCGAGGCGATAGACGAGCAGTTGGAAGGTGCCGGTGGCTTCAAGACCAGTGTGATCGGGGACGTGTTCGGAGCCAATGCCGTCAGATATGTTGGCGGCGGGACGGCCCGCATGGTCTGGAATCGCGGGGCATACTTCTTCGACGTGCAGGCGCCTGACGGCGGGACGCTTGATGATTTTATGAACGCTTTCCCGTACTGATCGCCGGTGCGTGACACCTATCACGCCAAACAGTGGTGATGCGTCACTGACCGGGGGAAGCTCATTTGGCATATTATTGGTTAGCGTGGTAGGCTTTGTAGTCGGTTTTGTCGGCCAGACCTCCCGCAGGATTTATCCTGCGGGAGGATAATGTAGGAAGCCCTTTTAAGGAGAAGAGCGTATGGGATACTTGATGGAGATACGCTGGCATGGCCGTGGCGGTCAGGGCGTGGTGACCGCCGGTAAAGTCCTGGCGGATGCCGCGTTGGAGAGCGGACGGTACTTCCAGGCCTTCCCGGACTATGGGCCGGAGCGGATGGGTGCCCCTATCCGGGCCTTCACCAGGCTCAGCGATGAGCCTATAGTGGTTCACTCCCAGATCAATCACCCGGATGTGGTGATCGTGTTGGACCCCACCGTGATCGGCACCGTGGACGTGACCGAGGGACTTAAGGACGATGGCATTCTCATCGTCAACACGTCCGAAAGCCCCCAGGCCATCCGGGAAAAGCTTAACTTCAGGGGGGGAAAGGTCTTTACCGTGGATGCCAGCAAGATCGCGATCGAGGAGCTGGGCCGCGAGATCACCAATACCCCGATGCTGGGCGCGTTCGCCCGTGCGACCGGCCTCTTTGATCTGGACGAGCTGGACGAGCAGATTCGTCACAAGTTTGCCCGAAAACTCTCCGATGAAATGATCGAGGCGAACGTGCGGGCCATGCGCCGCGCCAGCGAGGCATTGCAGGAGGGATAACATGGAACAGAAGGGTTGGCGCGATATTCCCATCGGCGGCCTCATTTTGGATGCAGGTAACGCCGAGGAATACAATACCGGCAGTTGGCGGGCCTTCAGGCCGGTAGTTGATATGGAAAAATGCACCAATTGCCTGATATGCTGGCTTTATTGCCCGGATACCAGTATCATAGTCGAGGACGAGCAATTCAAGGGTTTTGACCTCGACCATTGTAAAGGCTGTGGGATTTGCGCTTCGGTCTGCCCGGTCAAGTGCATCGAAATGGTCGAGGAAGGTAAGTTTCTCAAGGAGGCCGAGGGATGAGCAAGGTAATGGCAATTGACGGAAATGCCGCCATCGCCGAGGCGATGCGCCAGATAAATCCCGATGTGGTGGCCGCCTACCCCATCACCCCGTCTACCGCCGTCCCGCAGACTTTCTCGCAGTTCGTGGCCGACGGCCTGGTGGATACCGAGTTCATCCCGGTCGAGAGCGAGCATAGCGCTATGAGCGCTTGCATCGGCGCGGCTGCCGCCGGCGGGCGTGTGATGACCGCTACCTCGGCCAACGGCCTGGCGCTGATGTGGGAAATGCTCTATATCGCCTCCGGTAACCGGCTGCCCATCGTCATGGCGGTGATCAACCGGGCGCTTTCGGCACCCATCAACATCCACTGTGACCATTCGGACTCGATGGGCGCACGCGATTCCGGCTGGATTCAACTTTATTCCGAAAATGCCCAGGAGGCATACGAGAACACCATCCAGGCCATACGTATCGCCGAGCATATGGACGTGCGGCTGCCGGTCATGGTCTGCCAGGATGGGTTCATCACCAGCCACGGGGTCGAGCGCGTCGAAGTCTACGACGATGAGGCGGTGCGTGATTTCATCGGCGAGTATAAACCGTCGCACCCGCTGCTGGATATAGATAACCCGGTCACCTATGGCCCACTGGACTTCTATGACTACTACTTTGAGCACAAGCGCCAACAGGTCGAGGCGATGCGCAACGCCAAGCCCGTCATCATTGAAGTGGGCAGGGAATTCGGCAGGAAGTTTGGGCGCGAGTATGGCTACTTCGATACCTATAAGCTCGATGATGCCGAGATCGCCGTGGTCGTCTTATCCTCGACGGCTGGCACTGCCCGCACTGCTATCGACCGCGTGCGAGAAAAGGGCCTCAAGGTCGGCCTGCTGAAGCCGCGTGTGTTCAGGCCGTTCCCGGATGATGAGATCATGGACGCGCTGTCCAATGTCAAGGCCATCGGCGTGATGGATCGGGCGATCTCGTTCGGCGCCATGAGTAACGGCGGCCCGCTGTGGATCGAGATCGCTGCCGCCGCATATCGACGTGGCATGAGCGCTCCGATCAGCAATTACGTGTTCGGCCTGGGCGGCAGGAATATCTCCATCGAGGAGAGGGGACCACCGGGATGCCCGGATTTGGCCACGTGTGTCATCTTCAGAACGTCCGCCCTGCAGATCCTGGCGAGCTCTTTCAGCATCCGTCCTCCCCTGCGATCCAGCGGCCGCCGTCGCTCCATGCGACCTTTCCCGCAAAGGTCCCGTGGCCGCGGCCCGTCCCTCCGCCGAGTGCGAGGCGCCCTTCCGCCAGATCCTCCAGCGCGCGGGCGAAGGCACGGCGGGCCGAAGCCGGGATCCGTTCGGGCTCCTCCACCCGCAGCTCCACCGCCACCGTGCCGCCCGCCACCAGTTCCTCGACGAAGAGAATCCCGGTGCGCACACCGCCGGTAAAGCGGTCCTGGCC
>JALXEW010000177.1 GCA_027069285.1 Ardenticatenia bacterium
GTGCAGTGGGCGCAGCCACGGGCGCGGGTGCCCCTCTCCGATGCGCCCCACCAGCTCCGCCAGCTCCGGCTCCTCGGCACCCAGCAGCCGCCCGTACAGCTGATCCAACAGGATAGCCGGTTCATCCAGCAGGCGCGATGAGAGCCGTATGGCGCCGCCCAGCAGCTCCATAGCCCTGTCGTCCTGGAACCGTTCGCAATCCTCTATCAGGATGGTGGGGTCATCGGTGGCGCTCAGCCTGGCCTGCAGCCATCGCCAGTCCAACAGCAGGGAGCGTAATTCGGCGCCCCGCCCCGCCTCGTACATGTGATGGCCGATGTAGCGCCACGCATACCCGTCCGGCAGGTTGTGCGGGTCGCCCCAGCCGTCGATCAGGGCGGAATGTATTTCCTCCGGGCTTTCCAGATGCCGGGCCAGGTGTGCCCTCACCGCGCCGTGCAGCCGCAGGACTTTGGAATTAGCATCCATTTTCTGGAGCAGCGAAAGCCGGTTTATCTCGTGCAGCGCCCTGCGCACCTCGCGCCGCCCCATGCCCGCCCTCCTGCCCCACAAGGCCTCCGCGGCAGAAAACGGCACGTCCACGTCTTCTGGGAATATCGCCAGTTCGTAGTACCTGCGGTCATAGCCGTACCGCTTCCCCTGCTCCGAGAGGGCCAGCCTGCGGATGCTGACGCTCAGGCTTCTGCCCACTGCATCCCTATCCGGCGCCTCAAAGCCCTCCGCCCCCAGCTCATCGCGCAGCATGGCCAGCGCCTCGTCGGGGGTGTAACCGCCTATTTCGATCCGATCCGCCAGGTATGCGCCTGCCGGCTCCAACAGCAACGGCCAGTACCCAAGGTCCTTCGCCAGGCGCTCGAAAGGCCCGGTATCTGCGATGGGCCTCTCCAGGCGCTTCAGCATCAACTCTAAGGCCTCGTCCGGGCGCATCGAGTCCACTTTTACTTTCCTGGCGCTGAGCCTGATGGCGATGCTCCTTTCCCTGGTGGTGATCAGGAAGGCACATCTGGGGCCACCACGCATGAACAAATTAGCGTCGCCCTCGCGCCACACGTCATCCAGCACAAGTAGCACCCTGCGGTTGCCCAGCGCTTTGGCCAGGGCGTCGGCTGCCGCGATATGGTCTCTATATCCGCCTCGTCTGCCGGTCAGGAGTTCGATCTGATCTGCGATGCGGGATGTGAGGGTCTCATAGGTGGCCTCATCGCCTATCGAAACCCATAGGATCCCGTCCGGGAAGGCTTTGCGCACCTTCTCATCCCGGCAGACGTCCATAGCCAGGGTGGTTTTGCCGAATCCGGGCGCGCCTTCCAGCACGACAACCGGCCTGCCGTTGGGATCATTCAACAGGGCGGAGAGCAACTCTCTGTGTTCATACCGCCTGTGGACGAAGTACGGGGGCGGGGGCGGCACAGTGAAAGGTGGCGGTGGCGGCGCCGCCGGTTTCTCCCTGCCGATGTAGACCTGCTCGGCGCGGATGTCGAGCTTGTCACGGCCAACCTTATCGCCGCCGACCTTATCACCGCCGACTTTATCGCCACCAACGGTATCGTTGCCCACATCCGGGCGATCATCAGGCATGGGACACTCCGCTCAGACCGGACGAGTATAGCCGGTAATAGTCTACCACATGCCGACATGGCGGCAAAGCTAAAGTCGCGCCGGTTGGATGCAGTGCCTGGCTTTCCGGACTACCCACAGCCGGAATCTGCGATAAAATCTGGCGCACTATCTTTGAGATCACATACCGGAGGATCACCGATGCGGACAGATTCTTTCAAGGGAAAGGACTTTCTAACGCTCCTGGATTGGAGCCGCGAGGAGTTCGAGACCATATTGGACGTGGCGTTCGATCTCAAACGGCGGCGGGCGATGGGCGAGCTGCATACCCACCTGTTGCCCGGCAAGACGCTATTCATGATCTTCTATAACCAAAGTCTCCGCACCAGGAACAGCTTCGAGGCCGGGATGACGCAGCTAGGCGGCCATGCCCACTACCTCGATCCTTCCAAGATATATACGCCCGCGTTGCCGGGCCATGAGATCGCCTATACCACCGAGCGAGTTTCCGATGTGGCCCGCGTGCTTTCGCGCATGGGCGATGCCATCGCCATCCGCTGCTACGGCGATCCGGTTGAATGGCGCTACGGTGGTGCCCACGAGATACTCCAGAATTTCGCCTACTGGGCCGACATCCCGGTGCTGAACATGGAGGATGATAAGTACCACCCGTTCCAGGCGCTGGCAGACGTGATGACCGTCAAGGAGAAGTTCTGGAAGTTCCGTGGGGTCAAGTTCGTGATGAGCTGGGCCTACTCCCCCAGCGTGCATAAGCCCCGCGCCGTGCCCCAAAGCGCCATAATAGCCGCCACATTGGTCGGCATGGATGTGGTGCTGGCCCATCCGAAGGGCATGGAGCTTGACGACGAGGTTCTGGATGCCTGCCGCAAGAACGCCGAGGCAAGCGGTGGCTCGTTCACCGTCACCAACGACTTTGAGGATGCGCTCAAGGGCGCGCATGTGGTCTATCCGAAGGCCTGGGCGCCGAAGGTGCTCTTCCAGCCGCCGGTAGGCGAGTACAACAAAGAGAAGGCCCAGGAGATATTCGACGCCAATAAGGACTGGATCTGCAACCCGGATCGCATGGCCCTGGCCGATAAGGACGCCATATACATGCACTGCCTGCCCGCAGACCGTGGGTTCGAGGTCACCGACGACGTGATCGATGGGCCGCAGTCGGTGGTGTTCGACGAGGCCGAAAACCGCCTCCACGTTCAGAAGGCGGTGATGAGCCTGGTGATGCGCTAGGAGGGCCACCATGCAACAATTGAAAGGGCGCGATTTCATCGTCACCCAGGAATGGGATATGGACGAGTTGCGGGCAGTGCTCGATCTGGCCCGCGCAATGAAGGCCGACCGCTTCTCCTCCAGTTGGACGCGGCTGCTGGAATTCCGCACCTTCCTGATGTTCTTCTATAACCCATCGGTGCGTACCAGACAGTCATTCGAGGCGGCGGCAACCGAGCTGGGCGGTCACGCCCAATTCCTGGAGCCAAAGGCCATGCGCCTCAAGACCGCTAAAACCGCCGGCGAGACCGTCGAGGACGCGGCCAAAGTGATGAGCCGATATGCGGTCGGCCTGGGCATCCGCATCCTGGAAGACAAGGTTCCGTACTACGGGGCCGGCGATGAGCTTTTGCGCGAATATGCCAAATGGGCCACCATCCCCGTGATCAACATGGCCGACGATAAGTTCCACCCATGCCAGGGGATGGCCGATATTATGGGATGGGAAGAGTGGCTGGGCGACCTGAAAGGCAAGAATTTCCTGCTCACGTGGGGTCAGGGCGCATTGGCCCGCTCCTGGTGCTCGGTGCAGGAGGCGTTGCTGGTCGCCTCGCGATTCGGCATGAACGTCACGCTGGCGTACCCCGAAGGCTATGACCTTGATCCAGAAGTCATCAGGTGGACGGAAGGGAATTGTAAGGCCAACGGCGCCGAATTCAAGATCACCCACGACCCCGAGGAAGGTTACCACGGCGCCCATATCGTCTACTCCCGGAACTGGGTCTCGCCGGATGCCTATAAGGACGGGGTTTTCGATAAACAGGGCGAGATCGAGAAGGCCAGAAAGTACACCGGCTGGACTACAACCGCCGAACGTATGGCCCTGACCGATAACGCCATCTTCACGCACCCAATGCCGGTCGATCGCGGCAGCGAGGTGACGGACGAGGTGGCCAGCGGCCCACGTAGCGCCATATACGACATCGCCGAAAACCGCCTCCACGTCCAAAAGGCGGTCATGGCGCTGACGATGAGCGATGTTGACAACGAGTACCTGCTCGATCTGGCCCGCCAGACCCTTGAGGGCAAAGCCGAGTGAGGGGAACGATGGACGGACGTAAGATAGCCGTAGTTGCGATCGGGGGAAACTCGCTCATCAAGGACAAAGCCCATCCGGAAGTGGAGCACCAGTGGGAGGCAGTGCGCGAAACCTGTACCCACATAGCCGAGATGATCGTCCAGGGATGGGATGTGGTGATCACGCACGGGAACGGCCCGCAGGTGGGCTTTATCCTGCGCCGTAACGAGCTGGCATATCCCGAAGTCCACATGACCCCCCTGGACGTGATCGGGGCCGATACGCAAGGCTCGATCGGCTACATGCTCCAGCAGGGCATGGATAATGAATTCGCGGCCCGCCATATCTCTAAGCCGGTCGTGAGCCTGGTGACCCAGGTGCTGGTCGATAAGGATGACCCCGCCTTCCAGAACCCTTCCAAGCCCATCGGCGGCTTTATGGACGAGGAAAGCGCCCGCCGCTTTGAAAAGGACGGCTGGCAGGTGATCGAGGATGCCGGTCGCGGGTGGCGGCGCGTGGTCGCATCGCCGATCCCGTTGGAGATCATCGAGCTGGAGGCGATCCGGACCCTGGTGGAGAAAGGCTTTGTGGTGATCGCGGTCGGCGGTGGCGGCATACCGGTCGTGCGCGATGATGGCAGGCTGCGAGGTGTGTTCGCCGTCATAGATAAAGATCGCGCAAGTAGCCTCCTGGCAACCGGCCTGGATGCCGACCTGTTCCTGATCTCAACCGCAGTCGAAAAGGTGGCGCTCAACTTCAACAAGCCGGATCAGAAATGGCTCGACCGGATGACCATCTCGGAGGCCAGGCGATACCTCGAAGAGGGACACTTCGCCCCAGGCAGCATGGCTCCCAAGATCGAGGCGGTCATCAGATTCCTGGAAAACGGCGGCAAGCAGGCCCTGATCACCGATCCCCCTAACATCGCCAGGGCGTTGGCCGGCCAGACCGGCACCTGGATCGTCCCGGATTGACGTTCCCTTCCTGTGGGGCGAGATCATACGGGACCGGGCCGATAATCCCGGTCCCGTTATTTTTTGGCCTGCTTTTGGTTTGCGCCTGGTTTACCTGCCTATACACATTTTAACAATTCCAATACCCGATTCACATATAATTCACGGAGCATCCATCTCCCTATGATGTATCATTAATTGTGAGAGGTTATGAAATAAGAACCCTTAATGAGTAACTAGCATTCCGCAATTATTCGGCATTATACCGGATACTCGATCCCACCGGGGAGAAGGCATCATGATCAACGGAAGACTCGAAAAGGGGCAAGCGCTCGCAGAGTACGCACTGATAGCGTCACTGCTCATATTCAGCCTGGTTGCCGTGCTCTCGGCTGTGGGGCCGGTTATCAGCAACGTTTTCACCGCCACAGTCTACGAACTTATGGGTCAGGTGACGCCCAGGCCGACGCTGAATAGGACCGAATTCTACGCCACCGTCACGGCACTAGCGACTCAGACACCGCCCGGAAGTACCCCTGTGACCAATACACCTGCCGGTTCCCCGGCGCCGACCAATACGCCATCTCCTACCAATCCGGGCGCTCCCACCAATACGCCGACAACGGCCCCAACAAATACCAATACCCCTACCGCCACACCTACATATACCCCCACGTTGCGGCCCACCAATACGCCCACGTTCACCCCCAC
>JALXEW010000178.1 GCA_027069285.1 Ardenticatenia bacterium
GTCCGATGGGAGCCTGGGGTGTCCCGAACCCGACATGTCCTACATCCAGGTGCTCGTGCCCGGCTTTCGCCTGGTGCTGGATGTTGGGGGAGAGCAGTTTGAGTACCACACCGACCGGGCCGGAGACCAGGTAGTGCTCTGCTCGGATTCCGATCGTTACCCTGCGCCGGAATCGCCAACGCCCGGAGACCCGGTTGCAGAGGAACTGACCCGTCTGGCGATACGTGACCTGGCTGCCAGACTCGGAGTCGCGCAGGAGACCGTGAGAGCCGTAGCGGTCTGGCAGGTGGACTGGCCCGATACCTCATTGGGCTGCCCGCAGGAAGGCGTGCTGTACTCCCAGGTGATCACACCGGGCTACCGCCTGGCGTTGGAAGTGGACGGCGAAACGCATTTCTACCACACCAGCCTCCACGAGATCTCCTACTGCCCTCCGGAAAACGAGGTATTGCCGCCGGGAGATTGGTCGCTGCCGGATTAAAGGGGGATTCGCATGGCGCCGAAAACATCATTCCTGATGTTACTGGTGACCTTAGCGTTATTGAGCGGCTGCATAATCGGCGGCCCGGTGAGATTGCCGGATGACCTGAAACAGGCGGTATACGAATACTACACCCACAACCTTGACCCATCGAACATAGTCCACGGCGCCGAAGTGCGCATAGACTTCCCGCTGGAAGGTCGCAACGTCTCGATGCCGGAGACGGTCGAGGAATTGGAAGCATCCATCCACGTCAAGATCGGGCCGTATCAGGTGCCACTGCACTTTGACGAAGTGCCCGGAACCCCTATCGGCCTGCGCAGGGAGATCAACCGACAGATCATGGAATGGGTGCTGGAAAACGTATCGTTGGACGAGATCACCTTTAACGAGAGCTTCCAACTTGACGAGAACACCTGGTGCCTCTCATTCCACCTTTACGATCCCGAAACCGGCGTCCATGCTCCCATATTCGCCGTCATAGCCGAAAGGGGCGATAATGGGTGGGCGTTCTCGCAACCCAGATCATACGTCTGGAGCGGGCGGTATGAGAACGCGGTCTACAACCTGGCGCCAAACGAAGGGGAACCCGGCCACTTGAACCGCTATAGCCGCACATGCAGACCATTCCTGCTCGATCCGGTCTTCACACCCACGCCGAGGCAGTGAGCTATTCCCTCTTCACCAGATATTCCACCACGATCCGCAGCAACTCCTCATCGCTCATAATGTGATCCGATGACTTTGCCGTCGAGAGGATGCGCCGGACCAGACCCTCTTCCGGCTCCAGGCCCAGCCGCTTGAGCGCGTACCTGACGTTACTGGCGCCGCTCATCGGCCCGATCTCTATCCCCTGCTCCCTGCCGACCATCGGTGCCGGAACCGCCGAGTATATACGGTCTGCCAGCCAGTGATCGCCCATCTCCAGCGCCTTGACCACCGCAGCAGCGTGACCCCCGGATGTTGTGCGGAATGCGTCCGTGCCGACTATCGGCGGGGGGGGCGGCCGCGGCACCCCACAAGCCGCCGCCG
>JALXEW010000179.1 GCA_027069285.1 Ardenticatenia bacterium
GCCCAGAGACGCGGGATGAACGGCTCGCCACCGGCGTTTTCCCTAAAAGTCAGTTCCGGGTACGTGAAGACTTGCTCCTCGCCGTTCACGGTACCGCGCAGGGTGATCGTAGTCGTGCCACCATCCCGATAGCGTCCGACGAGGATCATTTGCGATCCGGCAAACAAGTCCGGCAACGGCTCGGTCGGGTAAAAGTCCTCGGCACGGATGTCGCCAAAGTCTATCTCCACGTCCGAAAGAACCGGGGCGCTGATGCGCGAGTAGAGGGAGCTGACCTCATCGTCAATCCGCTCACCCTCGCGAACGTATGCGCTGCTGCCACGATGCTCCCTCACCAGCGAGTCCAACAGCACGGTGTCAACGTCGTTGCCCACGCCAAAGGTGAATATCCTGACGTTGGAAGGCGCCGCCTCACGGATGTTTTCCAGGATGCGGGATATATCGGTCTCACCCTCGGTCGGCAGGCCGTCGGTCAGGAAAAGGATGACGGTCGGTCGCTCACGATCAACCATGCCGAGCGCTTCCAGTAACGCGCCGTTGATGTCGGTTCCCCCAACGGCCTCCAGGCCGTATATCCAGTCAATCGCGTCCCGCGCCTGCGAAGGTGGCTGCAACTCGGTGGAGTAAACCCGCCATCCGGTGCTGAAGGTGATGATGTTGAATCGATCTTCCGGGTTAAGGTTCTCCAAGACGTATCTGGCAGCCCCCAACGCCTGCTCCCATTTCTCGCCGTACATGGAGCCGGATTGGTCAAGTACCAGGATGATGTCACGCGGGACGACTTGAGCCTCTTCCACCTCGACCGGTGGGGTGACGATCAACAGGAAGAAGCCGGGTTCAGAGGCGCTTTCCCGGTAGCTCAGCAGGTTCACGTCAATGTATTCGCGTGAAAGTGAGTACCGCAGGCTGAAGTCATTTTCCGGCAGTACGTCATATGCCTCGTAGCCGACCCGGAAGTGCCTCTCATCCTCGCGCGCGACCGCGATGTCGTGAGTATCGGAGTATATGGTGCTGACCGGCTCATTGGATTCAACTTCGACCGAGATCACCACCTCTTCAAGCGGACGGGCAGAGAAGCGCTCGGTATTGAGCGGGTAGACGTAATGTACCATGCCCTGCTCCACCGGCAGCACTTGTGAGTACTCAAGTTCGATGCGACGTTCCTCACCAGGCGGGATAGGGAACACGTTGGCCTGAACCATGTTGGTGCCGACGTACTCCAGCAGGGCCGGGTCTCGCATCTGACGAACGATGTCGTCGTATATCTGCCGGGCCTCGTCCCGCTCCAGGATGCGGGCCTCGACCGGTTCACCGTCAACCCACATCACAAAGTCACTCACCACCGCCCCTACAGGCAACGGGAATATGTAGGTGCCCTCGGCTACGGCATTGCCCTCGTTGACGAAGAGCTGATCCACCCGCGTGGTCGCGATCTGATTCTCAATGGTCACGTTCACACGGTGATATTCTATAGTCAGCCACTCCGGGTTACCGATCGGATTCGGCGGCGGTATTATGATGCCATCCGCCGATACCGGCCCTATCGCACCCAACATAAGCCCCAGGATAATGAGCGGTATAAGCGTGCCCAGGCGTTTCATCTCTCGATCCTCCCTTCGATCTCCTCGATTTCTGCCCAATAAACGGCGGGGCGGCCAAAAAGGTTCCACAGGCGATGTATCGCCGGTTCTGGTAATGGCCCAGATAATGCTTGACATGGCATACTGGCCCAAGTATAATGAATTTGATGGTCATGGAACCGGTTCCATGACCGCCGAGGCGGGCAGGGACTGACTCGTATGCGCAAACCAACTATAAGGGATGTCGCAAAGGAGGCGGGCGTCGGCGTGGGCACGGTCTCGCGCGTGCTGAACAATAGCCAACAGGTCAGCACGGAGACCAGGGAGAAAGTCCTGGCCGCCATCGCAAAGCTCGGATTCCGACCGAACCGGATCGCCCAAAGGCTCTCTCGCGGAACCAGGGTGCAAAATATCGGCGTGATCCTCCCATTTATCACCAGCCCGTCGTTCGTGGAACGCCTGCGCGGCGTCCAGATGGCACTGAGCGAGGACGATAACGAGTACGAGTTGATCCTCTACAACGTCAGCTCACCAGAACGCTACCAGGCCCAACTGGCCACTATAGCACAACAGCGCCTGGTGGAAGGCTTGCTGGTAATCTCACTGGACGTCTCCCAGGAACATAGGGAGATGCTCACCCAGGCCGGGATAGCGTTCGTAGGCGTCAGGGGCCTGGGTAGTAATAGCTGGCCATGCGTGGGACCGGATAACGTGGCGGGGGGAAAGCTCGCCACCGAATATCTGCTGAGCCTGGGACATACCAGGATCGCTTATGTGGGCGATGATTTCCCAGATGAGTACAGCTTCCCAACCAGTCAGGATAGATTCACCGGATATGCATCAGCCCTGGAGGAACATGGGATCGAGGTCAATCTGGACTACGTGAGGTTGGGGCGCTACGGGAGAGATGAGGCAAAACGCCTGACGGCGGAGCTTTTGGAATTGGCCGATCCACCAACGGCGATCTTCGCCATGAGCGATGTGCAGGCCCTGGGATGCATCTCGGCCATACGAGAGGCCGGTCTGAGGGTGCCGGAGGACGTCTCGGTGATCGGCTTCGACGATATAGAGATCAGTTACTACGTGGGGCTGACAACGGTGCGCCAGCACCTGGTGGAAAGCGGTCGCCTGGGTATGCGCTACCTGCTGCAATTGCTGCGAGAGGATGGCGGCGATGTGCCCAGGCTACCCCCTCTGGAGGTGATAGAGCGCCAAACGACGGCCCCACCTCCGGGATGAGCCGATGAAGGTGGTTTGCTTTGGAGAGCTTTTGATAGATTTCGTCGCGCTGGAAACCGGCGTGACGGTCGGAGAGGCGTCCGGGTTCAAGAAGGCACCCGGCGGCGCTCCGGCGAATGTGGCCGTGGCGGTGCGAAGATTGGGCGTGCCAAGCGCTTTCCTGGGCCAGGTCGGCGACGATCCGTTCGGCCACTACCTGGCGGACGTCCTGGCCAGCGAGGGCGTGGACGTGAGCGGGCTGCGCTTTTCCGATAAGGCGCGGACGGCATTGGCGTTTGTATCCCTGCGAGCAGATGGGGAACGTAGCTTCGTCTTCTACCGGCATCCCAGCGCCGATATGCTCATGGAGCCGGATTCGGTGGCCCTGGAGGTGATAGATTCCGGGGATGTTTTCCACTTCGGCTCAATAACGCTGATAAACGAGCCTTGCCGCTCGGCCACGCTGAGGGCGGTGGAATACGCCGGCAAGCACGGCCTGCTCATTTCCTACGATCCGAATCTGCGGCTGTCACTCTGGCCGTCGGCGGATGCGGCGCGCGAGGGGATGATGCTGGGTCTGAGATACGCGGATGTGGTGAAGGTGAGCGACGAGGAAGTCGAGTTCCTGGCTGGCGATAAGGGGATCGAGGCACTCTGGCACGATGGAATGCGCCTGATCGTGGTGACGCACGGCGCGGACGGTTGCACGGCCTATACACGGGATCGGATCGAGCACGTACCGGGCTTCAGGGTGCGAACGGTGGATACGACCGGCGCCGGCGATGGGTTCGTGGCCGGTTTGCTGGTGGGCCTTCTGACTATGGATTTCCCCTCCGACCTGCGAGGGATTTTGCGCTTTGCAAATGCCGTAGGCGCCCTCACAACCACTCAAAAGGGCGCGATCCCGGCCCTGCCCGGTCGGGATGAGGTGGAACGTCTGCTGGCCGGCAAATAGGGTAAAGCCGGTGAAAGGAGGTGCACCGGGGTAGATGCGATGGCTTTAGGTGCCAACTCAGCCGTTTGCTTAGTTTTGCCGTTCCAGGAGGATAAACCATGAAGCGCGTACTCGCTATTCTGCTCGCACTGAGCTTTGCGCTCGGCACGGTGACCGTTGGGAGCTTTGCCTTCGGGCCGGAGCCGGCCCGCGCCCAGGAAGGGCCGATTCAGATCAGGCTCTGGCGCCATACCAGCGACTTGATGCCGGAGTTGGAGGCCAGCCGGGCCGCCATCGAGGGCTTTAACGAGTCGCAGGATCAGTGGGAGATCGTCTGGGAGGAGCTGCCCCAGGAATCCTACGCGGATTCGGTCTCGGCAGCAGCACTTTCCGGCGACCTGCCATGCGTGTTGGACTTCGACGGCCCAACCGTCCCCAACTTCGCCTGGTCTGGCTACCTGATGCCGCTGGACGATTTCGTGACGGATGAGCTGCTGGAGGATATGCTGCCTTCAGCAGTCGGCAGGTACGCAGGCCACATCTGGGCACTGGGCCAGTTCGACGCCGCTTTGGCGATCTTCGGGCGCCGCTCCGTCCTGGAGGAGAACGGCATCCGCATCCCGCAGGGTCTGGACGATCCGTGGACTCTGGACGAGTTCAACGAGATACTGACGACTCTGGCCTCACTGGATGAGTTCGAGACGGCGATCGATATGTTCACCTTCTACTCCGGCGAGTGGTGGACGTATGCGTTCTCGCCCATACTGCAGAGCTTCGGCGGCGACCTGATCGACCGCGAGACTTACCTGACCGCCGAGGGCTTCCTCAACGGCCCAGAGGCCATCGAGTGGGGCGAGTGGTTCCAGTGGCTGTTCCAGAGCGGCCTGGCAGACCCGCAAGCCCCCGATGATCAGGCATTCGTGCAGGGCCGCGCCGCATTGGCCTACATCGGCAACTGGTACTATCCGGTGCTCTATGAGGCCTGGGGCGATGATCTGGTGATCATGCCGGTGCCCGACTACGGCAATGGCCCGGCGATCGGCGGCGGCTCCTGGCAGTGGGGTATCAGCAGCACCTGCGAGTACCCGGAGGGCGCATGGGCGTTCATCGAGTATATCATGCAGCCGGAGCAGGTGGCCGCCATGTCCGACGCCACCGGCCTGATCCCGGCCACATTCAGCGGGGCCGAGCTGACCGAGAATTATTCCGAAGGCGGCAAGCTCCGCATCTTCGTCGAGATGTCCAATGCCTGGGCGATCATGCGCCCGCCAACACCCGGCTATCCGACGATCTCCGCCGTGTTCGAGAACGCCGCCCGCGAGATCGCACTCGGCGCCGACGTGCAGGATACGCTGGACGACGCGGTTGACGCTATAGACCAGGACATCGCCGATAACGATGGGTATGGCTTCGCCGAGGAGTGATCTCGGCCAAAGCTAAGTGCCGGTTTCCGGGTTAGAATCAACGAGGGGTGCGCACTCGCGCATCCCTCAATTCTATAAGGCCACGGAGGGAGCTGAATGTTTGGCGTGATCTTCGGGGGAAAGGGGAATCGCCTCCGCAGAAACGAGGCCATCACCGCCTGGCTTATGGGCGCCCCCGCGTTCCTGGGACTTTTCGTATTCCTGCTGTTGCCATTCCTGCTGGCGATCGGCCTGAGCTTCACCAACCACCGGTTCATCTCGCCGAATCCCACCGAATTCGTCGGGTTGCGTAATTATGACCGGTTGCTTAGCGTCACCATCGTGACACTGGAACCGCTCGTCGACGAGGAAACCGGCGAGCTTTTGCGCGATGAGAACGGTAACCTGATGTTCCCACGCTCCCGCAGCATACTCCGAACCGAGCAGTACGAGGGATTCGGCGAGTGGTTCACCGTGGATGCTTTTGGCAAACGCTATGTGATCGCGGCCAAAGACCCCAAGTTCATGCGCTCGCTGGTGAATAATTTCATATTCTCGGCCATTGTGGTGCCTTTGCAATCGGGATTGGCGCTGCTCCTGGCCCTCTTGATAAACCAGCGGATCCCGGGCGTTAACGTGTTCCGCACTATTTATTTCAGCCCGGTGGTGACTTCAATGGTGGTCATCTCGGTGGTGTGGGTGTTCCTCTATAACCCGGACGTGGGGCTGATCAACCAGTTCATACAGGCGGTCTCATTCGGGAGGTTGGGGCCTTTCAACTGGTTGGGAAGCGCCCAGTCGGCGATGATCGCCATAATCATCATGTCCATATGGCAGGGCGTGGGGTTCCAGATGGTGATCTTCCTGGCAGGCCTGCAGGGAATCCCGCAAGTGCTCTACGAGGCAGCCCAGGTAGACGGGGCAAATGCCATCCAGCGGTTCTTCTACGTGACTCTGCCCCAGCTGCGCAACACCATTATCTTCGTCGCCATCAGCACTACAATCCTGGCGTTCCGCCTGTTCACGCAGGTGGATGTGATGACCAACGGCGGCCCCCACGACGCCACTACCACGGTGGTCTTCCATATGGTGGAGATGGGGTTCCGACGCCAAAAGATCGGGTACGCATCCGCGATCTCGGTCGTGTTCTTCCTGATAGTGCTGGCAATCGCGCTGGTGCAACATAGGGTAATGCGCTCCAGGAGTGAGGTGTGACGATGACCACGGTGTCCAACCGATCCGGGTTTGCCGCCAAAATAGGCAGGGTACGGGCCGCTAAGGCAATCAAGCTGGGACTGACTTATGCGGTGATGATCATCCTGGCGTTCATCTTTATGTTCCCGGTGGTGTTCATGATCGTGTCGTCCTTCAAGCCGAATGCGGTGATCTTCGAGGACCTGCGCTCGATCAGGGCGTTCGTGCCGACCGTGTTCTCGCTGGATAATTACCACGCGGTCTTCAGACGAACGAACTTCGGGCGTTTCATGTTTAACTCGATCTTCATCGTGACAACAACGGTCGCATTGGGGCTGGTGGTGAACAGCATGGCGGCCTATGCCCTGGCCAGGTTGCGCTGGAAGGGCCGGATGTTGGTGCTTTCGACGATCATCGCCCTGTTGATCATCCCGTTCGAGGCAATAGCGATCCCCCTGCTGTTCGTGGTCAATAGCCTGCCCTGGCCACTTGTCGAGATCGCGAACGGGATGGTCAGATTGGGCCTGGAACATTCGTGGCTGGATACGTATCAGGTGCAGATCGTGCCGTTTGTGGCCGATGCGTTTTCGATATTCCTCTTCTACCAGTTCTTCCTGGAGGTACCCAGGGAGCTGGATGAGGCAGCCCTGGTGGACGGGGCCGGCCCCTTCCGCATCTACTGGAATATCCTGATGCCACTTTCCAGGCCGGTGCTGGCAACTGTGGCGATCTTGCAGTTCCTGGTGCGCTGGAATGATTACCTTTGGCCGGTTCTGGTGACCCAGGGCGAGAAGGTGAGACCGCTAACCCTGGGTATGGCGGCCTTCTTCGGCCAAACGCCGGATTGGGGCCAGATATTGGCCTTCGCGACTATGATCACGCTGCCGGTGCTGATCGTCTTCCTGCTGTTCCAGCGCTGGTTTATCAGAAGCGTTGCCTCAAGCGGTTTGAAGGGATAAAATTCGCTCGTTTGCCGATTCAGCTCCCACTCGCTCGGAGGGTACCAATGGCCGGTACAGAGGATGCATTCGATAGATGGCTGCAGGGCCTGGATTTTGAATATTGGAGCACCGGGCAACATAAGATAGAGCCTGCGGCCTTTATGGAAAAGTGGGCCAGGGGAGAGGCGGTGCTGCTGGATGTGCGCGATGAGGCGGAGACGGAGTATATTTCGTTCCCATTCGCGATACATATACCTATAAACCAGCTTCCAGACCGCCTGGATGAGCTGCCCAGAGATAAGCTGATCGCCACATTCTGCTCAGGTGGAGACCGGGCCAATGTGGCCTTCGCCTATTTGCATACGCACGGGTTCGATAACGTCCGGATCATCCGGGCCGGGTATGCGAATCTGTTCCCGGAGCTGATGCCGGGTAAGGTGCGGGAGCTAAACAGGATCCGCTCCGGGAAGGCGTGATGGATGCTTTCCTGCCGGCCCCGCCCATCTTTTTCGCCATAGCCTTCGTCTTCTCCATGCTGGGCATGGGCGGGTCGCAATTGTATATCCCGATCTTGTACTGGATGGGGATGGATTTTAAGACGGAGGCCGTGCCACTGGGGATGTTGCTCAATGTGGTCAACAGCAGCTCGGCAGCCATCACTTATGGACTCAAAGGCCTGATCTCCTGGGGCATCGCCGTACCCTTCGCCGTCACGATGATAGCTTTCGCTCCCCTGGGGGTGTGGCTCAACGTCCAGTTGCCCGTCAGGCCGCTGCTGGCTTTCTTCGCGCTGTTCACCGCTGCTGCCGCAGTGCTGATGCTTTCCGGGTGGAGGCCAAAACGCGGAAGCCTTTCCACCAATGCCCAAATCGCAATGGGGCTGATCGCCGGCAGCGGCCTGGGTACCGTCGCCGGCATGATCGGGCGCGGCGGGGGTTCCTTCGTCGTTCCCCTGCTCTACATCGCCGGCCTGGAGGCGAAAAACGCGGCTGCCACGTCGGCTTTCGTGGTAACGTGTTCGGGGATTTCCAGTTTCGCCTCCCACCTGGCAACTGCGGCCCGCCCCAGGTGGGATGTGTGGATCGCTACTATGGCGGCGGTGCTGTTAGGCAGCCAGCTGGGGTCACGTCTCATGGCCGGACGTTTGAAGTCCCGCGCGGTCAAGCGGATTTTCGGCATCGTCCTCTTGGGGGTGGCCGCTCTGATCCTGATCAAGGACGTCCTGCCTGGCTAAGCCTGCTGACAAACCGATCTCTATGCGATAACATCTGCAACGCCAAGTATCGGGAACATATCGTCAGGAGCGGGGAAGTTGACCACGATAAATCCGAATATTTTCAGGAAGTACGATATTCGCGGGGTCGCCACGGGCGATTCGCCGGACCTGACGCCAGAGGTGGCCGAGCTGGTCGGCAAGGCCTACGGCACCCATATGAAACGCTCGTACGGAACAAGCCGGGTCTATATCGGCTGCGATAACCGCGAGACTTCGGAGCCACTCAAGGCCGCAATGACGGACGGGATGCTCTCAACCGGCATGGAGGTGATCGATGTCGGCGTGGTGCTCACCCCAACGGTCTATTTCGCGGCCTCACAGTGCGGCGAGGATTGCGGGGGGATCATGATCACCGGTAGCCACCTGGCGATCAAGTACAACGGCATCAAGCTCGCCAAAGGCCGTCAATGCCTGGCCGGGGACGAGATATTCGGCCTCTACCGCCTGATCGAGGCCGGGGATTTCGAAATCGGCCAGGGTAGGTCTGAAAGCGACCCGGATATGATCCGCAAACACCTGGATACGATCAAGGGCAAGGTACGCCTGGGCAACCGGAAGCTCAAGGTGGTGGTGGATGCGGGTAATGCTATGGCCGGCGAGTATATCCCGCCGATATACCGCGAGCTGGGGATCGAGGTGGTCTGCCTCTATTGCGATCCCGATCCGACTTTCCCCAATCACCTGCCGAATCCGGAGGTGCCCGAACTGATGGCCGATCTGCAAAAAGCGGTGCTCGAAAATGAAGCAGATATAGGGATCGGCTTCGACGGCGACGCCGACAGATGCGGGATCGTGGACGATAAGGGTAACCTGATAAGCGCCGATAGGCTCACCGCGCTGCTGGCCCGTGACCTGCTCGGCAGACATCCTGGCGCCAAGATAGTCTTTGACGTGAAGTCATCCCAGGCGGTGATAGATTTCGTGAACGCAAACGGGGGCCAGGCAGTGATGTGGAAAGCAGGCCACTCGCTGATGAAACAGAAGATGGCCGAGATCGGCGCCTTGCTGGGCGGCGAGGTGAGCGGACATATCTTCATCGGCGAGGATTATTACGGCTTTGACGATGCACCACTGGTCTCATTGAAGATGCTGGAGTTGCTTTCCCGAACCGATAAGCCCTGCTCGGAACTTTTCGACGAGATCCCTCGCCTGGAGGCAACACCGGAGATCATCCTGCCCACACCGGACGAGGTGAAGTTCAAGATCGTCGAGGAGGTGCGGGAACGGCTGCGGAAGCGATACCAGGTCATAGACGTGGACGGGGCAAGGGTGATATTCGACGATGGATGGGGCCTGGTACGGGCTTCTAATACGCACGGGGCGCTGACTATGCGCTTTGAAGCCAGGACACGCGAGCACCTGCTGAGATATATGGCCGAACTGGAAAAGGAACTGGAAAAGTACCCACAGGTGGACCTGACCGAGCTCCGGCGCCAGATGGACGCCATCCGCCGAGGATCGTGACCCGGTGCGGAAGCCCGGCCTGTAATACCGCACGGCCGCCATGCCCGATGTATCCCGGATTTGTGCCCACGGGAAGATGATGATAGACTTCCCACAGGGGGTGAAGCTGTGGGCACGAACGATTTCGAGGCATTCGTCCATCGCCTGGTGGACCTGAACCATGATCTCCGCACGCCGTTGAATTCCATCATCGGGTTCGCGAGGATCATGCTGAAGGGCATCGATGGGCCGCTGACCGATAATCAGCGCGAGGATTTGAACACGATTTATCACAGCGGCCAGTTCCTGCTGGGTATGCTCAGCGACCTGGTGGATATGGCCAAGCTGTTGGCCGGGCGGCTGGAACTTTCAACCAGGCCGGTCGAAGTGAAGGAGATAGTCGAGGACGCCATCAGGAACGCCCAAAAAGCCCTTCCGGGACGCGAGGTCAGGGTGAACGTCGAGGTGATGGAAGGCCTGCCACCGGTACTGGCCGACGTGGGACGCGCGGCACAGGTGGTGGAATCCGCGATCTCGTTCTCGGTCCTTTCCAACCCGCAGTGCACCGTGAGCGTGAAAGCACGCCCAGATCATACCCCCAAGCCGGGAGATGCCCCATCATTTATCTTGATCAGCGTCAGCACCGACGGCCCCGGCCTTTCGATAGAGCAAATGAGGCAACTTTTCGAGCCGTTCCCATCGGAAAAACCCCCTGTCCCACCCCCGGATGGAACCGGATTGCGATTACCGGTCGCCAGGGAGCTGGCCCGCCTGCATGGCGGAGACATGTGGGCCGCCACCGAGACCGGGCACGGCGCCATCTTCCATATAATCATACCCATCGCCCGGCCTAATGGTGGGCCTGAACGGGTCAACACCACTTAGCCTCGTGCGTTAAGGGCCATGATCAACCTCTACGACATCCTGGAAGCCTCCGACGGGCAATTATTCGGCGAGCCACACGCCCAGATATTCTCCGATTTCTGCTTCGATTCCAGGCGCGTGGAGCCGGGACAGATATTCGTGGCGCTCAAAACCGAGCGCGGCGACGGCCACGCCTACATCGGCGAAGCAGTCGCCGGGGGCGCAACCGGGGTACTCTGCCAACATCCCCCTGAAGATAATATGGAAGGGGTAACGTGCGTGGTGGTGCGCGATACCCAACAGGCGCTGATGCAGTGGGCACAGAGGGTACTCCGTCGCTACGGCACCACGGTGATCGGGGTGACCGGCTCGGTGGGCAAGACAACGGCTAAAGAGGCTATCGCGGCGATTCTTTCCACCAAATATAAGGTCTATAAAAGCCCGGGTAGCTTCAACGGCAGGTTGGGGGTGCCGCTCTCACTTGGGAAGTTGGGGCCGGAGCATCAGCTGGCAGTGCTGGAGCTGGCAACCGATCACTTCGGCGAGATGGCCGAGCTGGTGGAGATGACCAGGCCGGTGGTCGGAGTCGTGACGGCGGTCGGGCACTCACACCTGGAGGCCCTGGGTTCGCTGGAAAATGTGGCCCGCGAAAAGGGCGTGCTGATCGAATCGCTGCCGGAAAACGGCCTGGCGGTGCTTAACTACGACGATGACCGCGTTCGCGAGATGGCATCCAGGACTAAGGCACCGGTGATGACGGTCGGCCTGGACGTGGCCGGGCCGGCCTTCGGCGCGGACTTGCTGGCATATAACATCGTGGTCAGCAGGTTCAAGACCGGGTTTGACCTGCGGTATAGGCGCCAGCGCTTCGTCGGCAGGTGGACTCCGCTGCTGGGCCAGCACCAGCTATACGGGCTGCTGGCGGCATTGGCGGTAGGTCTGGCATACGACGTCCCGTTGGAGGAAGGCCTGCAGGTGCTGACGGGGATGGAGCCACTGCCTGGCCGTATGCGGCTGCTGGAGGGTAAAAACGGGGCGCTGATCGTGGATGATACCTTCAGTGCCACGCCCGAATCGACGTTGGTGGCACTGGAGTGGCTGGAGACAATACGCGAGGAAAATGGGCGGCTGATCTTCGTGATGGGTAATATGGATCAGCTCGGCTCGTACGCCCGCCCGGCCCACCAGATCGTGGGGAGACGCGCCGCCGAGGTGGCCGATAAGATCGTGACTTTCGGCGAGATGGCCGCAACGGTCGGGCGCACGGCAATAGATTTCGGGTTCAACCGCGATCAGGTGAGGATCACGTTCAGCCATGCCGATGCGGCCTCGTGCGCCGCAGAAGACCTGGGGCCGGACGACGTGGTGCTGATCAAAGGCTCGGCATCGGCCAGGATGGAGCGCGTGGTGAAGGCCCTGCTGGCAAATCCGGAGGACAGCGCGCTGTTGGTACGCCAGGAGCCGGCCTGGCAAGAGGTGTGGCTCGATAGGCCCGCACGCCCAACCTGGCTGGAGATCGACCTGGACGGGACGGCTAATAACGTGCGGCTCATCAAGGAGATCATCGGGCCAGACGTGGCGCTGATGGCAGTGGTCAAGGCAAATGCCTACGGACATGGCGCAGTCGGGGTCAGCACCACGGCGTTACTCAACGGCGCGGAATACCTGGGCGTGGCCTCGATCAATGAGGCAATAGAGTTGCGCGAGGCCGGCATAGACGACCCCATCCTGATCCTGGGATTCACGCCCGCATGGGCCGCACGCCAGGCGATCATCAACCGCATCACGGTGACGCTGTTCGACGTGGAGATGGCCCGCCAGTTTGACCGGGCAGCAGGCGAGTTAAACTCGCGCGCTAAGGTGCACGTCAAGGTGGATACCGGCATGGGACGGCTCGGCCTGTTGCCGGATCAGGTGCCCAGGTTCTTCCGGCATATAGAGCGTTTGAAGAACATCGAGGTGGAGGGCATCTTCACTCACTTCTCGGTGGCAGATGAGGACCTGGACTATACCCGCAGGCAGCTGGATCGGTTCAATTATGTGCTGGAGCTGTTGAAGGCGGCAGGGATCAGGTTCAAATACGTACACGCAGCCAATACCGCCGCGACGTTGAGGCTGCCGGAAAGTCACTTCAACATGGTCAGGGTCGGGATCGGTATGCACGGCCTGGCCCCTTCAGAGCAGGTTCAGCTGCCCGAAGGGTTCCGCCCCACGATGAGTTGGAAAACTTCAATAGCCCAGGTGAAAACCCTGCCGCCCGGTAGCTACGTCAGCTACGGAAATACGTATATAACTAAGGGGACGGAGAGGATAGCCGTCATCCCGGTGGGATATGCCGATGGGTTCCGCCGCTCACCACGTAATTGGGGCGAGGTGTTGGTCCACGGCCAAAGGGCACCTATCGTGGGCCGGGTGTGCATGGATCAGACTATGATCAACGTCTCGCATATCCCCGACGTGCGAATCGGCGATGAGGTGGTGCTGATCGGGCGACAGGGCGACGATGAGATCACCGCCGATGAGGTGGCAAAACGCCTGGGCACGATTAATTACGAGGTGGTCTCGGTGATCCTGAGCCGGGTGCCGCGAGGCATCAGGTGAGGGTTTTGAACAAGGCACTCTCTTTCGTATAATCTCGGCAACCTACGCTTCGTGAATAAATTCAGAGGATCATGTGAAATGAGAAGTTGGCTACTGAGACTGTCATCCGTACTCTCCTTGCTCCTGCTCCTGATGGTCATAGTCCCGGCAGGAGGCGCCCAGGGCAGCCGTAGCGTCATCTGGCAGCGCTGGGACGTTGACGTGACGATCAATCGGGACGGCTCGTTCCATGTGATCGAAACACACGTGATCCAGTTCATCGGCGAGTTCCGCTTCGGATACCGTGCCATCCCGCTGGCCCGCACCGAGGGGATAACGTTGACAAGGGTCACGGAAAACGGCAGGCCCCTGACAAGGGGAAGTCTCAGCGGTATGCCGGGCACGTATGTGAGTTCGACCAACGAGGATAATGAGCTGGAGATCACGTACTATTTTTCAACTCCGGCCATCAACGAGATACGCACTTTCACGATAGAGTATGACGTTCAGGGCGCGATCCGCTACTATGAGGACGGCGATGAGTTCGACTGGTACGCGATCGCACCGGAACGCGGCTGGCCGGTACTGAGTTCGACCATTACGGTAAGGCTGCCGGAGGGCGCTGCCCCCTTGCTGGCCCAGTCCATACCGGACGACCTGGTGGTCTCGGTCGACGAGGATGCCGGGGTGATCACCTGGCAAACAACCCGCCGACTGGGGCCAAACGAGTCCGTCGAGGTGGGCGTTAAGTTCGAGCACGGCGTGCTGACCGGCTCGGCACCGGCATGGCAGGCCGGATTCGACGCGCGAAATCACTACGTCCAGACCGTGAAGCCGCTGGTAGACCTGGGCGTGGGAGCGCTGGGCGTCCTGTTGCTGATCCTCGGCCCGGCAGGGGTCTACTATCTGTGGAGTTCGCGCGGTCGCGACCCAAAGATCGGGCCGGTGCCGGAATACCTATCGGAGCCGCCATCCGATCTGCCACCCGGCGTGGTGGGGACTCTCGTGGATGAGCGTGCCGACCTGCAGGACATCATGGCAACTTTGGTGGATTTGGCCCGACGTGGCTACCTGATCATGGAGGAAACGCAGGAAAGCGGCTTCCTGGGCACAAAGTCCCGCTCGTTCATTTTCCACAGGACGGATAAGGACGTGGCCGGACTGCGTGAGTACGAGAAGTTCCTGCTCCGCAAACTGTTCGGCAGGAAGTCAAGCCGCAGTCTCGACACCCTCAGATACAAGTTTTACACGGCCATCCCCAAACTCCAGAAGATGCTATACCAGGAGGTGGTACGGGAGGGGTTCTTCCGGGATGATCCCGATTCTGTCCGCAAGCGATGGGGTGGGATCGGGGTCTTCCTGATGGCGTTGGCCGTGGCACTGGGGGTGCTATCCGGGATATTGATGGAGCTGGTGTCATCGCTGTTTTGCATGGCAGGCGCACTGGGTATAATCGGCCTGGCTCTGCTGATCGCCGCACCACGTATGCCCGCCAAGACCCGGAAGGGAGCCGAGGAAGCCGCCAAGTGGAAGGCTTTCCGCACGTATCTCAAACGCATACGCCAATATACCGACCTGGAAAGCGCCACCGACCAGTTCGAGAGGTACCTGCCATATGCGATAGCTTTCGGGATCGAGAAGGCCTGGATCAGGACTTTCAGCCGCATCCCGACTACCCCAATGCCGGTCTGGTACCGACCGTGGGGTTATGCTTACGCAGGCAGCCCCGGAGGCCGAATCACCGGGTTACAGCACCCGGCTCCGGGCAGGCCGGATATAGAATCGCAACTGGCAAGGCCAGAGGGGATAGGCTCCATCCAGTCGCTAAGCGATGGTATGGCCGCAGGGCTGCAAAATATGAGCGATGGCCTGGTGTCACTATTGAATAAGGCCAGTACCACCTTCACCAGCCACCCTCAAACTTCCGGCACCGGCGGCTGGAGCCGTGGCGGAGGCGGTGGCTGGAGCGGCGGCGGCTTCGGAGGTGGGGGCGGCGGAGGAGGAGCCGCAGGGTTCGGATAAAGTCGCCATCATAAGGAGTATTGCATCATGTCTGGCAGCAGGTTGACCGGTATACTTCTGATCGCAGGCGCCGTTGTCGTCTTCGCAGGCGCGATGGGATGGGGCGCCTCTAACATGGGCAACGAATCCCAGAACTTGCGGACGAGTGGCTTCATACTCCTCGCCATCCTGGCCGCGCTCATCGCTCTGCCTATGGCCGGCGTCGGTATCTTCCTGCTGCGCCAGGGAGCACAGCAGGAACAGGAGGAATCCGAAAGTGAGTTCCAGCGCCGGGTGCTGGATATAGTCCAGTCGCGCGGCCAGGTGAATATCTCCGATCTGGCTATCGAGCTGCAGGCCGATAGGGATACACTCCGCGAAACAATACACCGCCTGGTGGGACTGGGAGTCTTCAGCGGTTATATCAACTGGGATAAGGGCATACTCTATTCCGCCGATGCAGCCGGGCTGCGCGAGCTTAAGCAGTGCAAGAATTGCGGCGGCGACATCAGGCTTTCGGGCAAGGGCGTGGCAACGTGCCCCTGGTGTGGCACCGAGTACTTTTTGACCTGACGGGAACTGTCCGTTTGGCTTGAGGAGATGTGAAATGAGCGATTTGTACGATAGAATAGTCAGTCGTCGGGGGGCTTTTGAGAATCTCCTTTCCAGGATTCCCGGTTACGGCGGCTATATGGAGATGCAAACCAGGCGTAAGGCCGATGATCTGCTGCGCCAATACCTGGTCAAGCGTCTGGAGGATCAGCGCCAACGCCTGGATGAGATCGGGAAGTCTATGCTCAGCTCCGGCGGCCTGGCGCAGATGGATGAGCTACGCAGCCTGATGACGAAGCTGCGCACGTTTATCGACCGCATCGAATCCGCCGCCGACGGGTATTCCGGCTTTTTCTCGGCGGTCAAGATCGGCGAGGAGGAGCTGGAAAAGCTCTACGCTTTCGATGACGCGATGACGGAATACGTTGATGGGTTCCGGGAGGCAATCGACACGCTGGAGGAAGCGGTCAATTCCGGCGGCGATGTGGCCCAGGCGCTGCGTGATGCTTCACGTCTGGCCGATGAGGCCAATAGGGCCTTCCGGTACCGCGAGGATGTGATCACCGGCCTGACACACGGGGATGAGGCACGGTAATCACACTTGTCAGGGCAAGGAGGAGGCAGATGCCGAGGATTTTGGATGTAGTAGAACACCCAAATGTCGGGGGAGATGAGCTTGCATGGCGCGAGCCACAGGCCGGAAGCGGCGACTTCCGGATGGGGTCGCAGGTGATCGTGCGGGAAAATCAGGCGGCGGTCTTCGTGCGAGATGGCCAGGCACTCGATGTGTTGGGTCCGGGACGCCATACGATCTCTACAGGCAATATCCCGCTGTTGACCGAGTTGCTGGGCCTGGCTTTTTCCGGCCAGACTCCATTCAAGGCCGAGGTTTATTTCATTAACACGGCGGATTTCCCACAGGTCGGATGGGGTACGGTGCAGCCGCTCGCCTTGCAGACACCAGGACAGGGCCTGGGATGGCTGCTGCTGCAAGGCCACGGGGTGATGGACATTAAAGTGTCCGATCCGCAGAGGTTCGCCAAGCAGTACTGCATCGGGAAGGCGGTGGTGCGCCTGGCAGATGTGCGCGATCGCCTGCTGACGATGGTGCTGGGCGAGCTTCAGGACTTGATCGCGGAGACGAACCCCGGCTCGCTGATGAAGCTCAATAGCCTGCTGAGCGAGATCGAGGGCGCAATGCTGGCGAAGTTGGGCGAGCAGTTCGACGCGGTGGGCCTGACTATCAAGGCGTTCGATATTAAGAGCCTGACGCCTAAGACCACAACCGCCGAGGACCTGCGGGCAATGGGCCTGCTGGATGTGCAAACTTATGCTCAACTCCAGGCAGCGGATGCTTTGCGTGACGCGGCTCAGAATCCGGCTGGCGGGGCAGCAGGCACAGGAGTCGGCCTGGGGGCCGGCCTGGGCCTGGGACAGATGATGGCCGGGATGATGGCCGGGATGCAGCAGCCACAGGCCCAGGGGCAGACACAGCAATCCCAAACGCCACCGGCTCCCAAGACACGCGAGGAGATACAGGCGATAATCGATAATCTGGATATGCGCCTGGCTAACGGGGAAATCTCGGAGGAAACGTACAACCGACTGGTCGCCAAGTGGCAAAAGCGCCTGGAAGAGATGGAGTGACACCGATGGACGCCGGGCGTTGAAATCCGCCGGATCCGCCGGGTGTTAAAACTTTTCCCCCTCAGCCGGGCACTTCAGTGCTCGGC
>JALXEW010000180.1 GCA_027069285.1 Ardenticatenia bacterium
TGCCGCCGGGAGGTATTCGCACCACCTGGCCGAATGCCAATCGCCCGCAATCCACGTCCGGATGCGGCCCGAATTCGCCGGCTCCGCCCTCCAGGGTCAGCCTGAAGGTGCCGGAAGTCCTCCCGGTCGTGCTATCGGCGTGGGAGACCAGTGCGGTATACCATGTGGTGCGCGGGGCGGTGAACGCGATCTCGACTGTGCGTTGGCTCGCGTTGCCGGCCACGGCGCCAACTGGGGTCAACATCTCGCCTGCACTCCCCATCGAGACCTCGATCATCGGGATCAGATCTCCGCCTGTGGCGGTGAGGTTAAGGTATACGGAATCCCCTTCCGCGCCGTTGAAGACGTATAGCATATATGGGGTTGCCTCGTCTATCGATCCCTCGATCACGTCCCCGTACCCGATGATGTGGTACTCCAGGCCCGGCAGCAAGGGGGGCGATCCCAACTCGTTGCCCCAAAGCCATAGCGCGTAATCGCCGGTGCCGGAACCGTCGGCCAGTATCGTATATTCGCCATCCGCCGGGAGGTGGAACCCGGCCAGCCTGGAATTGATCCCCAATCCGCCATCATCATCCGCCGCCAGGATGGCGCCATCCGGGCCATATAGCTCCACGTACGGGTCCAGATCGCCTGCTGAAGCGCGGTTCATCTCTATCGTGATCACATCCCCCGCCTGACCGGCGAATGTGAGGGTATCCGGCGGCGAATCCGGGAGCCTGGTACCCAGGTGGGCCTCCCCGTAGCCGATGAAGGCCCGATCCGGGGCGGCGTGACGTATGAGTGTGAGCGTGTATGTGCCGGTGCCTGAGTACCGGGTGGCGCGTAGCGTGTAAACGCCGTCGGATGGCAGCTCCTGGTCGGTGATCAGGGCGTTGTTGCCGGAGCCGCTATCATCGTCCTCGGCCAGGCTCTCCCCATTCGGTGCCACCAGCACCAGGTACGGATCGAGCGTGCCGGATGTGCTATCCATCCTGGCCGAGATCACGTCACCTGCGCCGCCGACGAATAGCCACTCGTCCTCGTGATCCGCCTGGGTGATCACGCCGGTCACCGTCTCGCCGTAGTGGATGTGCAGGCGGTTTTCCTGCGCCGAAGCCGATGCGGCAAGGAATAACGTCGATACGATGGAGATGAGTAACGGGTACTTAGCGATCTTGGGCATAGGGCCTCGCACGTCCGGTAGGATGCCGATATTTTACGGGGGCGACCTGTGGCCGCCCCCATGACGATAGCACATCGCGCCGGTGTCGTCTACCTGGTATACGAGTAGCTGAATCGCTCATCCGGCGCCGTCACCGTGCCGGATACCACATCCACCACCTGTGCGTTTTCGATGATCGTGATCGTGAATTCCACAGGCCCGGTATACCCGCACCCGTCGAAGTAGTGTATGGAGATTTGGTACTGGCCGCTTGGTGGGGCGGTAGCCCAGGTGACGCTTTCCGATGGGTTCGCCGATATATTGCGGCAGAAGTCATTGCCATTGCTCTCGAACTCGCCGCCGGTTGGTGAGTGCGGCTCGTTATAGTATATCAGCGTCCCATCCGGCTCCTGCACCTGCAGGTCCAGGTCAGCCGGCGCCGTCCAACTGAGGATGATCTGCAGGCCACCCCCGGTCTGAGGGGTCGGTACGGTCGTGGGCACTCCGAGTGGTTGAACTTGCGAGGGCGTTCCCTGGAGGGTTAGCATATAGTCACCGCTTGTAGTCCCGGTTTCGCCACCTGCCCTGGAGACGCCGATGAGGTACCAGCCGGTCTCCGGCGGCGTGAAGTTGAGCGTGACCCTGCGTTGTGTTGGGCTGCCGATGGCCTCATCTATCAGGTTGAGGTTGGCGTCGCCCAATTGCAGGTGCGGGATCAAGTCGCCGGATACTGCCTCGACCGAGATCGTCACCTGGTCGCCCTGTCCGCCGCCGAAGGCGAACCATTGGTAAGGGTTGCTGTCGTCGATTGTGCCCCAGTACGTATCGCCGTAACTGAGCTGGGTGGGCTGAGAGCCATCGGGCAGGGTCGGGAGCGGGATCACAGGGGAAGTCGGCTCCGGAGCGGCTGCCATCCCGCCAGCTACGTTGAGGGTCACCGAGAATCCGCCGGAGGATGTGCCGTTGGCGAAGCCCACGCGGGTTGTCCCTATGACGTACCACCCGGTTTCCGGCAGCGTGTAGCTTATGGATGCTGTTCGGCCCAGCTGGGCGTAATTTTCCCGCAATGTGGTGCCGCCGGCATCGGCGAGTTGTACCAATGGCTGCAGATTGCCCGAAGTGGCGGTCATCGTGACCTCGATCTCATCTCCCTCCGAGCCGCAGAAGAAGTAAGCGTGGCCATAGTGTTGATCGTCGATCTCGCCGGTCAAGGTCTCGCCGTATGAGATGGTTTCGGTTGTGATCTCCGGTGGGAGTTCCATCTCTGGCATCGGGCCGCAATCCGGTGCCTGGCCGCCTGGGATGAAGGGTGTGGCGACGGGTGTTTCGGCGGCTGGGGTCTGGAGAGTTGCCACCGGGCCGGTATACTCCCATTCCGTCTCGAAAGGCTCCCCGCCGAACGAAACCTGGCCTCCGAAACTATCCACCGGCTGGCCGTCTACCAGCACCGTCACCTGGAACTGCACCGGTCGCCCCTGAGTTCCCTCGCATTCCAGCGAGTACCTCACCTGCACCCTATAAGTCCCGGTCGGGGCATTGCCGAATATCCAGCGTACCTGCTCGGATGGGGACGTGGTTGGATTCCGACAATAGTCGTTGCCGTTGCTTGTCAACACGGCGCCGCTTTCCGAATTGGTGTGGGACCAGTGGATGGGGACTCCGCCCCCTGGCTCGAAGATCACCAGGTCTAAGTCCTCGTAGTTATTCCATGAGAGGTTGAACTCAAGCACTCCTGGCTGTGGCGTAAACCCTTGCTGTAGCAAGGTCAGGGTGAGGCTATAAGTGCCGGTGGAGTCACCGTTGTCTGTCCTGTAGCGTGTGGCGATGATGGAATATTGGCCATCCATTGGCAGCGGGTAGCGTGGGATCAGCGAGTCGGTGCTGCCGGAACCGTCATCGTCCGCCGCCACCAACCTCCCCGTTGGGTCCAGGAGAAACAGGTATGTATCCAGGTTGCCGGATGTGGCCGTCATGGAGATCGAGATCACATCCCCCTGGTGCCCCTCGAACACCCACTCGTTGGCCCATTCTTCGTCGCTTATACTTCCCTGTACCGTCTGCCCGTACGAGATGGTGTTTCCTTGCTCGCCGGGTGCCGCGCCGACCGTGGCGGTTGGCAAGCTCATTGCCAGGATTACCGCCATCACGATCGGCAGGCCAATGCTTCTGGAAATGCCCATTGTTTTGAGCATCTGCCTCCTCCTCTCCGCGTTTTTCAGAGTCAACTCTTCACCGGCAGGGTGAAGCTGAAAGAGCTACCGACGCCAGGTTCACCGGATATAAACAACTCGGCTCCAAGCAGGGATAGGACTTTGCGGGCTATTGCCATACGCAGACCGGTTCCCGGTTGTCGTCTGACCAGTGGATGGCTCCCACGCCAGAACGGCTTCCCGACCATTTGGACTTCGTCGGGTTCCAGGCCGATGCCGGTATCCGATACTGTGATGAGGACCCACTCGCCCATATTCTCCGCGCTCAGCCGGATGGTACCTCCCGGTGGGGTATATCTGGCTGCGTTATCCAGTATATCTGCGATAATCAGCATGGTGCGGTAGAAGTCGGTATTGACCTTTGGCAACCCGTCCGGAATCCTGGTCAGCAGAGTATGGCCCCTGGCCAGCATCACCTCTGCTGAGGCCTGGGTGGCTTCGGAGACCATCTCCGTTACCTCGACCGGCTCTGGCTTCACGTTCAGGTCGCCGCGCGACCACTCGATCAGCTCGTGGGCGTTATCCAGGATCGCGAAGGCCCGCCTGGTGTTGCTCAGGATGGCGCTGACCCACCTGGCTTGCTCGGCGCTCAATTCGCCCAGCACGCCGCTTTCGATCAATTCCGCTCTCCCCCTGATCGCGATCAGTGGTGCTCGGAGGCTCTCGTCCAATCCGGCCAGCAGTGCCCAAAGCCCGTCATCGTGTCCATCTTGCTCTGGGATTGGGGCGGAGATCAATCCCCGCAGCACCGGGATCGCGGCGGAGACTTTCTCCGCCGTTTGATCATCCAATCCGGTCAGCGCGTCGGAGAGGGCGTCCAGGGCGGCGTTCACCTTATCTTTCCAGTTCCCATTTTGGGCCATCTTCCACTCCGGGCGGCCACATGCACCGCCAACGATCAGACGAAAGATACCTCACACAAGTTCCATTCCATCGGGCGCTCGCGGACGGCGGAACTCAGCCGTCGAAAGCTTTGACTCTTAAGGTACACCGCCCCGCCTTATCGCGCCAGTTGGGGATGCTCTTGGAGCATCCGTGAACGACATCCGACATCTCGATGTGGCAGGTTGCCGTGCCTGCCTGATAACTGCCTATGGTTGGCGATAGTGTTTCAGGGTTGAAGTTCGTGTGCCTGCACAACTCTGCGTAGCTCCCGCACGTCGAATGGGAGCAAAACCACGGCTACGGCACCTTTTCTGAGAGCCTTTTGCTCGGCGGATGGGTCTGAGTGTGTGGTGAGCAATACGATAGGTGGATTTTCGCCCAGTCTGCTTATGGCATCCATCAGCTCCCATTCGCCGCCATCGGGTAACGGGCCGATCACCAAGACGGCTCCGTAGCGCTTCTCTGCCAGGTGGCGCAATGCCGCCGTAGGTGAGGCGGCGAAATCCAGCCGGTGCGTTTTCCTGAAAACCCCGGCCAGTAATTTCCGCAGATCGCAATCACCACCTACAGCCAAAAGTGGCAATCTCTTACTCCGCGCCAATAACACTTCTCCGTCCTGTGAAGCCCTGTGACTCGTTACGGTCACCCCGACATCTCAGGCGATCCGACCTATCGTTTTTCACATTGTAAGGGCGAATCGGCGATCTGTGAATAGCCAGTAGGTATCCCTATCACGTGCTCCGGTGCCGTGAGCGACGACCTTTAGCCCGAAAATGCGGTACAATCCACCAGGGGGTAACATGGCAGGCAGACTGTACATAGTTTCCACGCCAATAGGCAACCTGGAGGACATAACGCTGAGAGCGTTGCGGATACTGCGGGTGGTGGACTTGATCGCAGCCGAGGATACGCGCACGACCGGACGGCTCCTGGCCCATTACGACATCGAGACGCCCATGATCAGCCTGCACGAGTATAACGAAGAAGCCCGCATTGCTGAGATATTGGACGCGCTCCAGACCGGCGACGTGGCACTGACCTCCGAATCCGGCACCCCGGCCATATCCGATCCGGGATTCCCGGTCATACGGGCCGCGATCGAGGCCGGCATACAAGTCGTGCCGATCCCCGGGCCGAGCGCGGTAGTATCCGCCCTGGTTGC
>JALXEW010000181.1 GCA_027069285.1 Ardenticatenia bacterium
CTATGGATCGGCTTCCTTTGGGCCGGAGACGACCACGTGTAACAGGTCTGGGTTTATCAGCGGCGATAACCCCACCAGGTACACTTCGTCCCCAAAGTACCTGTCCGCCCACTCTATGGACGGCATCTTCAGCGGCGAGCAATCCAGGATCACGCACCCTGGCTTGAGCGCATCGCCAATGGCCCGAAAGGTATCCTCCACTTGCGAGTAGGGCATGTCTACGATGACGATTTCGGCGTCCCTGACGGCGGCATAGAGGCTGCCGGTCAGCTTATCCAGGGCGCCGAGGTCTTTTGCGATGCGCCCACGTGCGGAATCCGGATCGTAGCCGGTGATGTTGAAGTGGTGTGCAGCACCGGCCCGCCCATTATACTTTTGCAGCGCCAGGGCAAACGAGGCGCCAATGCGTCCAAGCCCCAGCACGGTCACGTTGATCTCTGCCATAGTTGGTCATCCAACCCCCGTCGGCGTTACCCAAAAGGGTCAAGGCGGGGGGATTATAACTCGCATCGCTCCACGCTGCATACGGAATCCACCCCGCCATTTATCACGTCCGGCAGGCCCTTATACCCCGCTCCCGGACGCACTATCAGGCATCTACCGCCGCCAAACGGCCTCATTCGGAGCCAAACAGGCCGTGCGGCTCACTCTCCTCGCCGCCCTCAAGGCCCCATATCCTCACGATGCCGTCCCATCCGGCAGAGGCTACCAGGGTACCATCCGGGCTGAATTCGACCGCCCTCACTTCGATCTCATCGGCGTCCAGCGAGATGGCCTCCTGGCCGGTCGCCGCGTCCCAAAAGTACACTCGTCTGCCCCAGCCGCCGGAAGCGATCACTGCGGCATCCGGGCTTAGCGCCACATACAACCCACCATCCATAGGCCCGGCAAGAGATGTAACCAGCTCACCGGTTTCCACATCCCATACTTCCATCGTGCCATCCCACCTGCCGACGGCCAGGAAACGCCCATCTGGAGTGAACGCAAGGCTGCCCACCCAGAAGCCACCCTCGCCCAACAATCCGCTCTCCTGCCCGGAATCGGCATCCCAGATGCGGATGGTGCCGTCATCGCCACTGGAAACGAGCAAAGCGGCATCCACCGGGCTGAAGGTAACGCTCATTACGCTGGCCGTGTGCCCTTCCAGGAAGGCGGTCTGCTCACCGGATTCCACATCCCACACCGTTATGGCCCCAATATTCCAACCGGCGGCCACCAGACGCCCATCAGAGCTGATGGCAACTGAGGTTGGGCTGTCATCGGTGATGCCGACGCCCGGTATGTCTTCCTCATCGGCCTCCAAAACGGCTAATGGCTCACCAGAATCGACATCCCAGAGCCGGACAGTTCCATCCTCACTGCAGGAGGCTAAAAGATGCCCCTGCGGGCCAAAGTCCACCCCAAGTACGGCAGCCGTATGGCCAAAGAACAGCCCCTTTGTCTCGGAGGCTAATATGTCCCAGACTCCTACCAGGCCCCTGTCACCGGCAAAGGCCAGATACGCCCCATCAGGCGAGAACGCGATGTCGTTTATGCCCTCCAGGTGACCTGTGACAAATACCGTCTGCTCCCCTGTCTCGACGTCCCACAGCCGCACGGTACCATCCAGGCCGATGGAGGCCAACCGGGTTCCGTCAGGTGATAGGGCGATTTGCGTAACCGGCACGTTATTCCCTCCCATAACGGCCACCTGCTCACCGGTCTCGGTATCCCACACCCGGATCGCACCGTCCATCCCGCAGGAGAATATGCGGCTTCCGTCCAGGCTAAACTCCGCATCCAGCACGCCGCCATCGTGGGCACTAATGACGGTTATCTGCTCATCGGAATCCGGTTCCCAAACCCAGATCATGCCCCCTCTATCTGCGGCCAGCATACGTGTTCCGTCAGACGTATAGTCAATGACGCTGACGGAGCCGGAGAGTTGGTTCGCGGTGTAGTATGATATTTCGATGCTGACCTGCGCTCCCTGTACGGCAGCACTGGAAACCGGAGCGTCTCTTTCCTCCGCCATCAAAAGCCCGGTCTGGCCACCGGCGCTGAGTTCTAATCCATCTGGCCTTATGCCGATGGCGGTTATATCATCATCCAGCTCCATCATATCCACGGCACGGGCATCTTGAACGCTCCAGACGACAACCTCGGTGCCCCCGCCGGTGAGTAGCACCGCCCCGTCGTCGGAGAACACCACGTCCATGATCTGGCCTTCTTGCTCGCCGAGGGCCCAAAGTGTCTCACCGGTTTGAGCGTCTATCAATGCGGTGTATGCGTCATCCATGCCGGCAGCTATGAGCCGCCCATCCGGGCTGACTGCCACGCTCCTGACGGCGCCGTCGTAGCCCGGAATCCTGTAGGTGCGCGGCGAACCCGGCGCCTCCAGGTTGTAAACCAGCACCCCGGCAGAGGATGACATCACCAGTGATCCACCATCCGGCGCCCAGGCCATGTCCGTCACCCATCCGCGCCCCAGGGTGGTGAGCAATGTCACATCGCCGGCGTTTCCCGGCGTTATCGGCCCTCCGGCAAACGGGGAGGCCCAGACGGTGGAGAACCCGATCCCAAGAGCAACGATGGTCGATAGCAGCGTCCCCAACAGGTATCCGGTCTTCATCTTGCTTTCCCTCTCGAATGCCGAAGATATGCGGATTTTTTCCGGTGATATTAGTCGCTATCAGGGCGGGCACAAAGGTCGCGTAACGCCGGAAAATCAGGGCGGCCAGGAGGCCGCCCCAGAAGTAACTCTGCACACGAACCGTTTCCCCCGCGTCATCCCTCATCGGCCTTGACGACCGCTATCGTCAGTTCTTCTCCGTTGAATTCATCCCGGCGCATCGGCGCGCCATCTGGCAAATCGTCGGGTTCCAGGGTAAGGGCCAGGGTCTCGGCCTTGATGTAGTCGGTGAACGCTTCTATCGCCTTCGCCAGGCGATCGGTAGCCTTGTACGTCACGTGAATACGGTCGTCGATATTGAAGTCCGCGTCCTTGCGCAGGGTCTGGATGCGGCGAACGACCTCACGCGCCAGACCTTCCATCACCAACTCCTCGGTCAGCTCGGTACGCACGGCGGCCAGGTAGCCCAAATCCTCGGCCACCGAGTAGCCTTCCACCGGCTCGCGACGTACTTCAACTTCCTCCGGCGAAAGCTCCACAGCCTTGCCGTCGAATTGGACGGTGATAGGCCTACCTTCCATCAGGGCACGCGCCCATTCGGCCACCTGCGCCTGGTCGCTTTCACGGATGGCCTTCTGGAGAGGGGGAAAGTCACTTTTGAGACGTGGGCCGAGTTTATCCGGCAATGGGTTGAGGGCATAGCGCACCACATCCTCCGCCGAATCTAACACTCGCACCGATTTGACGTTCAGCTCGTCGGCAATGGTATCGGCCATCTCGCGCAAGGCATCCGCCTCATTGCGGTATTTGACGGCAAAGGCAGCCTCTGCCAGCGGCTGACGTACTTTGATGCCGGCGTTGTTGCGGGCAGCGCGGCCCAGGCTGACCATTCGCTTGACGATCTGCATATCGGCTATCAGCTTTTCATCTATAAGGGCCTCGTCATATTTGGGCCAGCGGGCCAGGTGGACGCTTTCCGGCGCCCCATCGTCCACCGAGCAGACCAGGTTGCGATACATGGCCTCCGAAAGGAACGGCATGGCCGGTGCAAGCAGTTTGCTGACCATCACCAGACATTCGTAGAGGGTCAGGTATGCAGATCTCTTGTCATCATCGTCCCCACTCTTCCAGAAGCGACGGCGACTACGGCGGATGTACCAGTTGCTCAGATCGTCAACGAAGGCCTGGATCGGACGGGTGGCGTTGGGCACGTCGTAGTTTTCATACGCCTCGGTCACCTTCTTGGCCAGGGCGTGTAGCTCGCTGAGGATCCAACGGTCAAGCAGGGAGCGCTCCTCAACCGGCACGTGAGCTTCCCTGGGGTCAAATCCATCGATGTTGGCATAGGTGACGAAGAAGCTGTAGGCGTTCCAGAGTGTGAGCCAGAAGTTGCGGATGACCTCGCCAACCAGCGCGACCGAGAACGGCCTCGCATCACCCGGCGAGCCGGATGTGTAGAAGTACCACCGGAAGGCGTCGGCGCCGTATTTGTTGAGCACGTCCCAGGGGTCGACTACGTTGCCACGGCTCTTGGACATTTTGCGACGGTTCTCGTCCAGGATGTGCCCCAGGCAGATGACGTTCTTGAAGCAGACCTGCTCGAATAGCATGGATGAGATCGCGTGCAGGCTGTAAAACCACCCGCGCGTCTGGTCAACGGCCTCGCAGATGAAGTCCGCCGGGAATTGCTCTTTGAACAGCTCCTGGTTGTGGTACGGATACCCCCATTGGGCAACCGGCATCGAGCCACTATCAAACCATACGTCGATCAGTTCCGGCACGCGATGCATCGTCCCCTCGCCACATTCGGGGCATTTCCAGGTTATCTCATCAACGTACGGTCGGTGCAGGTCCAGACCGCTCAGGTCGCGCCCGGCAAGTTCACTCAGTTCCGCGACGCCGCCGACGCAATGCTTGTGCCAGACCCAAACCGGTAAAGGCGTCCCCCAGTAACGCTCGCGACCAAGTGCCCAGTCCTTATTTTCCGCCAGCCAGTTGCCAAAGCGACCGTCCCGGATGTGCGCGGGAACCCAGTTGATGGTTTTGTTCAGCTCGACCATTTTGTCGCGATAGCGTGTGGTCTCGATGAACCAGGTCTCGCGGGCGTAGTAGAGCAGTGGGGTATCGCACCGCCAGCAGAACGGGTAGCTGTGGAAGTACATGACCTCGCGGTAAAGCAGACCACGGTCTTGCAGGTCTTTGATGATCAACGGGTCGGCGTCTTTGACCCACATGCCACGCCACGGGGTCACCGCGTCAATGAACGTGCCATCCGGCGCGACGGTCTGGAGCACAGGCAATCCATACGCCCGGCCCACTTTCATATCGTCGTCGCCAAAGGCCGGGGCCATGTGCACGATCCCGGTGCCCTCTTTCGTGCTCACAAAATCACCCGCGACTACGTATGCGTAGTCAACATCCACCGGCAGGAAGGTGTAAAGCGGGAGATAGCGTTTGCCCAATAGCTCCTTGCCTTTGAACCTGGCTATGACGCGGTAATCGTCCGGGTTTTCTAATGCTTCGTAAAGCAAGGCCTCGGCCAGGATCAGGCGCTCGGTTCCACCATCGGCGGTCGGGCCTTCCACTTCGACATAGGTCACGTCCTCACCGACGGCCAGCGCCACATTGCCCGGCAAAGTCCAGGGCGTGGTAGTCCAGACCAGGAAGTAGCGTCCCGGTTCGTCTTTGAGCGGGAACCGGACGTAGATGGACGGTTCCTCGATATCCCTGTATTCCTGCGATACCTCGTGGCTGGAAAGTGGGGTGCCGCACCTGGCACAGTAGGG
>JALXEW010000182.1 GCA_027069285.1 Ardenticatenia bacterium
GCCATCTGGCGGCAGCGGCACCCCACAAGCCTCCGCCGCCAGATGGCAGTACTCCTGCAACTTAGTCAGATCGCGCTCGATATAGCCCATCAATTGCAAATTGACCAGCACTTGCTCCATCGGGGTATTACCGGAACGTTCCCCGATCCCCAGGGCAGTCGCGTGTATCCGGTCGGCGCCTGCCTCTATCGCCGCCAGCGCGCACGCCAGCGCGAGGCCCCGGTCGCTGTGGCCGTGCCAATCTATCCCCACATCCGGCCCGGCGAACTCACGCACGAATCTAACCAGCCGGGCGGCCCCCCTGGGAGTGGCGTGGCCTACGGTATCGCAAAGAACCAGCTGAGCCGCCCCGTTCTCTATCGCGGTGCCGTAGAGCCTGCGCAGGGTATCTGGCATCGCGCGTGTGGTATCCTCTGTAACGAACATCACCCGCAGGCCATGTTCGACCGCGAACCTGACCGCATCCCGCACAAACCCGACAAGCTCGGATTCCTCCCAACCTTCCACATAATGCCGGATCGGGCTGGAGCCGATGAAAAGCCCCACCCCGATCTGTCCGCCGACGCGCTCCGCAAGCTCCACTATGGGTTTAATATCGCCGATCACCGTCCTGGCGGCGCAGTGGCATTGCAACGGCAGCCCCCCATCGAATATCTCCCGCGCCAGAACCAGTGCGTCCTCCTGGAATTGCTTCCCGGCGGCCAGCATCCCGATATTAACATCGTCTATGCCCAATGCCGCCATCAGGTGGAGCAACCTCAACCTATCCTCCAACCTGGGCAAAGTGACCGATGGCGACTGCAACCCATCCCTCAGCGTCTCGTCCACCAGGCCGACCTTGCGGCCCGGCTTGGCGCCCCCCGGCTCCTCATTCCAATCGTATATAAGCTTGCTTGCCATCTCTAGCGCCCTCTCACCTATCGCCGCCGATCTCCATATAAGCATCGTATCGCAGGATCGCCTCCAACACATCGGCGGCCTCGTCGTACATCTCGTGCGATTCGTACCAATCCGCCAGCTCCAGCCACGGATCGAGCACCGGATAACCGGGGCCGGGGGGTGCCACCTGCGGCAGATACTCGAACATCGCCGGGCGCCCGTAGACTACAACCTCGAAATTCTGCGAGACCACCCTGGGCGGCACCGCCAACGCCATCAGCCTCTCGTATTCATCGGAATCCCCACGGCGTCTGGCATCCAAAGCCAGCACCCGATTCGCCCTCGCACCGCCTATCGGCTCCAGGAACAACGCGAGCCTAGCATCATGTACAGCCTCATCCCAGCGTCCAAGCTCGGCCAGCACCTCTGCTCGTGCCACCCATACCGGCACGGCCTGGGCCGTTTCCCCGAACATCGCCACCGCCTCATCTGCCACCTCCAGTGCCTCCTCCGGCTCGCCTGCGGCCAGGTAGTACCTTATCAACGCTTCCGCAGCGCCTGGGCCGGGAATATCGGCCTGCACATCATCGGCATACTCCTCCGCCAGGGCCATATCCCCGCGTCGCATGGCGATTGCCAGGGCATCCCCCGGAGTTGACTCCTCGATCAGTGCCTGGATGGCCGCTTGTCGCGCGGGGAAGCCCGGATCGTCCCAATAGCGGGAGCCGACGATATGCGGCGCCACCTCCAGGGCCGATAGATATGCGTTAGTTGCCCCGCGATTGACCTCTGTGAACCCGCGCTCGATGCCTATACGTTCCCGGTACTCCCCAAGCTTGACCCATGCCGTCGCGAGCTGATAGTCCGATTCCAGGGCGGCCTCCAACTCCCCCACGGCGGCGATCAGGTCGCCGTTTTGAGCGTAGAGCGCGGCCAGATTCACGTGGGCCGTCTCGAACGTGGGGTTTCGGCTCAATGCGTCCAGATGTGCCTCGATCGCCGCATCCAGATACTCATCCGGCGATTCCGACGCCAATTGCCCCAGCACATAGGCACGCTGGAATGCGTAGAGGCCCAGCCACGGGTCGCCGGCGCAGGCCGATTCAACTGCCTCCAGTGCCCCGGCCCAATCGCCCCCCATGCCCAGCGCGACACTCCGATTGAACGCCAGCTCGGCGGGCGCCAGCGCCAGCGATCCCGCCAGGTACGCGATCAACACGGCCACTGCCACTGCCGGCAAAGCCCGCCCGATCGGCCATCGGCCAGAATCTGGCCGGGGGGCGCCACTTCCCGATGGGTGTGTGAGGGCATACGCCGCGTACACCATCACCGTCAGCACTATTGGCGTGGCCTCGAAAGTATCCACCAGGCATTGTGCGGCAAAGCCCGTCAGCGCTGCCATCACCCCCTCCAGTCGCAGCCGGAGCGACGGATATGCCGCCTTTTGATGTTTGCGCCATGTCACGATGAACGCGGCCCCCATCCAGATCAGCGCCGCCAGGCCCGGCAACCCCAATTCTGCCAGCGTGTGTAGATATACATTATGTGCGGTATATATCTTCTCGCGTCCGGCGGCCTCCTCCCGGTAGGTGCGCAACGCGACCCCGTACATCCTCGGCCCGACGCCGGTGATCGGATCGTCGCCGGCCATCTCCAGCGCACTGCGCCAGAGGTCCATCCGCACCCGATCGCCGGAAATATGCCCCTCGGCGTACATTTGCCATCCCTTGAATGCCGCCAGGCCGATTGCCAGGATCGATACCATGATGAGCAGTGCGAGCGCCGCGACGCTCCAGGCCTTCCCCATGAGATCGCCCATCAGGGGCCGACCGCCGAGTTTGCGCCACATACGCCGGGCCGCGAACGCGATCATCATCGCGACCGAGACCCCGACTGCCAGCATCCCCCCCCGCGAGAAACTCAGAACCTCGCAGACCAGGGCGCCGATGGCCAACATCCACAACCCGATCCGGTGATCCCGTTGTCGTGCGGTCATCGCCCAGGCCACCGATACCGGCAGCAGCAGCGCCATATATGCCGATAGTGCCGTCGGGTGCGTCATCGCCAGGGCCGCGCGGTGTATCATCGGCGGGATCGGGTCGCTCAGCCCGCCGATCTCGAACCAGCCCTGCCTGAACTGCGGCACAAGCGGAATCCCGAAGTACCACGTCCCCATCTCCACGCCCGTGAGCAACACCGCGACCGCCCCGGCCAGGAACAGCGCCTCCATGATATGGCGTTGCCATCCGCGCCGCATCAGATCGATCAGCAGGTAGAAGCCCAGCGCATGTATCAGCGACGGCCAGACGTACTCCAGTGCGACCCGCACATCGAGCGCGAAGGCCGCGCCGACGAAAAGCCATATCGTGAAAAGCGCCATTGCCCCATCCAGGGCCGTCTGCGGCCATACCCGGCGTCCCCTCAGCATCCCCCAGAGCCAGGCCACCAGCATCACCGTCACGATCACATGGTGCAGCAGACGCGGGATCACATTCAGCTCGGTATAGACCGTGCCGCCGAGGAAAGTGAAATAGAAGAACGCCGCCCAAAGCAGCATCCTTTGCCTTTTTGTCATCTCACGTTCCCTGCATCAGCAGAACTTTGTACACCGTCCGCAGCAATATCAGCGCGTCCAGCGTCAGCGAGCGGTGGCGGATATAGTAGAGATCGTATTGCAGCTTGACCAGAGCGTCCTCTTTAGTGCTGCCGTAGCGATATTGCACCTGTGCCCACCCCGTCAGTCCCGGCTTGACCGCCAACCTGGCCCGGTAGAACGGTATCTCCCGCTCCAGCACCTCCACGAATTCCGGCCTTTCCGGTCTGGGGCCGACCAGGCTCATCTCCCCGCGCAGCACGTTGAGCAATTGCGGCAGCTCGTCCAACCGGGTCTTTCGCAAAAAGCGCCCCACGCGCGTGATCCTGGGATCGTCGCGGGATGCCCATTTCGGCCCGGTCATCCGTTCCGCATCCGGCACCATCGTGCGCAACTTGATCAGCTCAAACGGCTTCCCGGCCTTGCCCAGCCGCTCCTGAACGTAGAAGACCGGCCCAGGCGAATCGATCACGATGCCCAGCGCCAGAATCGGCAGCATGATGCCGAACATCGCCAACCCGATCAACGCGGCGGCTATATCTATAGTCCGCTTCAGCAGCGGATACGGGTCGAAGATCGAACCCCTTTCGAGCGGCAGTACCACCGCCCAATGCTGCCCGACGTGCTCCACCGGCACCCTGCCGGTGATCTCCTCGTAGAGCAGCGGCATTGGCGTTATTGCGATCCCTCGTTCGTAGCAATCCATCACCCCTTTGAAGACATCGCCCGGCAGTGCCCGGCTGGTGGCTATGATCACCTCGGCTATATCCTCTCGCGTGGCTATCTCGGCCAGTTCCGCCCCGGTGCCGATCACCGGCACCCCCTCGACCTCTCCGCCGCCCTCGCCTATCAGGCCGACGATCTCATAATCGCCAGGCGCCTCATCGCGTAGCACTCGTATTATCGCCTCTGCACCCCATCCGGTGCCCACGATCAGCGCACGTCGCCTGAAACCCGCCCATCTCATCACTCCCGCCTGCCATAGCCGCCATATCGCCAGCAAAACGAATGATGCGCCCCCGTAGTAGAGTATGAACAGGCGGGGGAGGGCCTCACGCGGTGAGAGGAAGAATATGATCAGGTACACCACCAGCAGTTGCAACGTGATCTCCACGAGCCGCACGAACGATTGGGATGCGTTGGCCGCCAGTCGCAGGCTGTAGAAGTCGTTGGCCGCCGCCAGGAAGAGCCAGAGCGCCGTCAGGAGGGGGAACCAGTAGCTGCGTGGCACTATGAACGCCGGCCCGAACCGGTACCCGGCCACCACCGTCCAGACGAAAAGCGCGATCAACACCGACAGGTTGACCGCGACCAGATCGCCCAATGCCAGCAATATGCGCCTATCGGAAAGCCTCAGCTGCATCAGCGGCCTGCCGTCGTCCCTTCCCAACGCGCCCTCCGGATCGCTGCTTCTGGTGGCAGGCGGCTACCTGCTTCGCCAAGTATCCCAAATCGCCCAGGCGATGAACGCCAGCGCCGCCACCGCCCCGCCCACCAATCCCAATGGCTGCACATCTACCATATTCGCCAGGATATTTGCCGCCAGCGTGCCTATTACGGTGAGGGCCAATCCGATCAGCTTTGCGGTGAGTGGGGACGCCACCTTTGCCGCCGCCACCACGCCTGCCACGAAGTCCGCATCCGGCCCCAGCACCCGCGCCTCCAGCGCCGAAAGCCGCCCCACCGCCGCTTTGAGCGCCCAATAGGCGTCGTCTCTCACATCGGTCAGTAGCCACCAAAGCCTTTGTGTTATCCGTTTCGTAAGCTTCAGGTCGTCTATCTCCAGGTCATCGTTGGAAAGCAGCTCCCCCAGCGCCCATGCCGCCGCCCAGCGCACGCCTCCGTCTGCATCCCCCAGAGCGTGTCTCAGCGGCTTGACTGCCCGCACATCCCCCAGC
>JALXEW010000183.1 GCA_027069285.1 Ardenticatenia bacterium
CCCGCTCGGACGATGTGGATGCCGATATGGAGTCGGCCTTGAAGGTCGCCTTCGACAAGATCGGCGCCGGGCGTGGCGGCGGCAGGCCGGAATTCGCACAAGGCGGTGGCATGGATGCGGATGAGGCCACGTTGTGGGAAGCCCTGAATGCCGCCACGGCAATCTTATAGAAGTGGCCGACTACTACTAATCGCCTACTTCTGATATACTGCGATTCGAGCTATCCGCAGCAGTGAAGGTGCAGAGGGCGATGACCGAACCGCTTTGGGGATTGAGAGACCCTTACACCGATCCGCCGGCCACAGAGGTCGGCCAGCTCCCGTACTCCCCCCTGGAGCAGCTGTGGGGGCGCCACCAGGTGAGAGAACAGATCGGCCTTGCCCTGAATGCCATGACCAGCGTTTTGCTCCACGGCCAGGATGGCATCGGCAAGAGCGTGCTCGCCGCGACGGAAGTGGCCAGACGCCTCGATAGTTACCCTGGGGGCGTGCTTTGGCTGACGGTCGGTGATGATGACCTGGACGCGCTTTGCAACCGTGTTGGCCGCGCTTACGGTGACAAATCCATTCTGATCGCCGCCGATACCGCCAGGAGGGCCGAGCGTACCCAGGTGGCCTTGGTGGAAAACCAACCCCTGATCGTACTGGATGACGTGCGTGACCCGGCGCCGGTGAGGGAATTCGTTCGGAAATGCGCTCCGGGCCTCACGGTAGTGCTCACCGCATCCGAGCAATTTTCCGGCCCCTGGACGCCTGTTGGGATCGGCCCCCTGGATCGTGATGAAGCCGTGGAGATGTTCTCGCACCTGGCGGGGGTACCATCTGGCGGCGGAGTCGAAGCGTGGTGTGTCAGCCTTCGTGGCGGCCCGATGGCCCTGGAGATCGCCGCATTGCACGTGGCCGCTAACCCGGATGCGCTCTCATCGCCGCCGGAGGTGATGGAACGTGGCGAGGCGGTCTACAAAGCGTTGGAGATGGCCTTTGATGCTCTCCCACCAGCCGAGCAGGCCATATTGCTGGTACTGGGTGCCACGTTCACCGGCAAAGCCGGCGACGAGCTATTGGCCGGCGTGGCGGAACAGGATATGGGCGTGGTACATAGCGTGATGGATTCGCTTGTGGCCCGGAGATTGGCTCGTTCTGCCCCACTGCACGGGGTACCCCGCCTGGAGTTGCATCCATTGGCCTACAAATTCGCCCGCAGGACGTTGGAAGAAATGGGCGGATTGGGGATAGCGGAGACGCGGGTGGCCCAGGAATGCGTTGCCTACGCCGAACGCCACAGGGGTGATGCCGATCGCATGGAGGCCGAACTCGGCAACCTGTTAGGTGCTGCCGGTTGGGCCGCCCACCACCGCCGCTACGAGATAGTACGTCGGCTGGCGGCGATATTGCCTGTGGACGGCGAAGTGCTGAGCGAGCGCCACTACGTCAAAGAAGCCTTCTGGCTGCTGGGATTGGATGCACGTGTTGCCAGGGCAATGGAACGGGCCGGGGGCGCTGAGGAAACCTCTCCTGCTCCAGAGTCCCATGAGCCGGATACCTGGGAAACCAGGCCATCGGCCACCCCAGAAGCCCCATCAGTTGCGCCGGAGACCGAGGGCGTGCAACCTGACCCCGCCGCACTCATGGAAGCCGGGCGTATCTCCGAGGCGTTAGCCGCTTACAGATCCATGCTCGACGCGGCCAGGGCGAGAGGGGATAAAGACGCCATGTGCGAGGCGCTTGCCGGGATCGCATTGGCCCTGGATATATCCGGTGATCGCCGTCAGGCGGAAGCGCATTACAGACAGGCCCTCTCCCTGGCCTACCTGCTGGGCAAGTTGGAAGTCCAGGCGGACGTATTGTACAGATTGGGCGTCCTGTTGATGGACGACATCGCCCATATCGCCGAGGCGGTGAGCCTGCTTGAAGAGGCACTGGCGTTGCGCCGCGAGATGAGGGATGCCCGTGCCGGCGAAACTGCCAGGAAACTCCGTCGGGCAAGGTCACGCCTGGAACACGCGAGTAAGGCCGGTGAGCCTATCCTGCCCGCGCCGACCCCTCAGGAGCGCCGTCAGGCCGCCGGTTCGGTGGAGTTGTGACGCGATGCGCCGGCGGAAATGGACGAACAGGCTCTGATCCGGGATGCGCAAAGCGGGGACCTGGATGCGTTTAACGCTCTGGTGTTGCGCTACCAGGATATGGCCTACAACCTGGCCTACCGCCTGATGGGCGATCGGGAATCGGCGGAGGATGCCACACAGGAAGCCTTCATCTCCGCCTATCGCAACATCCGGAGATTCCGTGGCTCCCACTTCAAAGCCTGGCTACTGCGCATAGTGACCAATGCCTGCTACGATGAGCTGCGCCGCCGCAAGAGGCGCCCAACCGCTTCGTTAGATGCCCTGCCATCAGACGTATTGCCTTCTGACCATGCCCCAAGCCCGGAAAATCACGCCCAACGCACCGAATTGCGCGACGCCATACAAGATTGCATCGGCTCACTCCCCCCACGCCAGCGCATGGTCGTGGTTCTGATTGACGTCGAGGGACTGGACTATCGGGAGGCGGCGGAGGTGCTTGGGGTGCCTTCCGGCACGGTGAAATCGCGGCTGAGCAGGGCGCGGGCCAAATTGCGGGACTGTTTGCGCAAGACCGGGGAACTTTTACCGTCCAGATACCGTCTGGACGATGAGGACAGTGATTGACGGAGGACTATTCGGCATGTGGGCGCCTGGAGGTGAACGCAGGCGGCTGAGCAGACGTGATTTGGAATTACTCTCGGCGTACCTTGACGGGGAATTGGGGCCGCGCCGCAAGGCGAAACTGGAGTCCCGTCTGGAGCGAGAGCCGGAGCTGCGCTTGGAGCTGGAGGAGCTACGCCGCACAGTCGAGAGCGTGCGTTCGCTGCCCAGAGTCGGAGCGCCGCGTCCGTTCACCCTGACGCCGGAGCACGTGCTGAGCGGTCAAAAGGCACCGGGCATTAACGTGATAACTCTGGCGAGCGCGGTCGGCGCGGCGGCATCGGCCATACTGGTACTGGTGGGCGTCCTGATGGCGTTAGGGCTATGGCCTGCCTGGGGCACTACCGCGCGTTCTGCCCTGGCACCGACGGCGGAATTCGAGATGGCATTGGAACCCACGACCGTGCCTGCATCCGAGCGTGTCTCTCCAAGCCGGACGCCGGCGCCTTTAACTCCCGTCCCCGCGACGGCCATGCCCACGTCTCCCGTCCTCCTTGCAGAGGAGGAGGCCGCAGATATGGCACCGGAAGGCCAGGTTGAAGCCGCCATCGGCCCAACCCAGGCTCCGCCGACCGCTATGGGATTTGGCGGGGAAGCGGTGGGAGCAGCGCCCCCGCCGATGGCAACCCCCATGGCACCGGGCGCCGTACCGCCGGTTTCCGCCCCTGTGGAGCAGCCCATACCCCCGACGGCCATAGCCCCGACCCAAACGCCATCCCCGATCACCCCGTCACCGATCCCGGCCCCAACATCCGCGCGTGGGCCGGTGGCCGGAGTGCCGCTTGCTGCCCCGTACCTGATCGGGGCGGGAATACTCGGAGTGATAGTATCGCTGGCGCTATACCTGAGTGGGCGGGGGCGTTGAGGCGGCCATCCGACCGATCCCCGTATGGCAAACGCAAGATTGCCCGATTGCCGGTACTTTACAGCGCAAAACGTATGTGGTATAACCTGAGCAGGCCTGCTGTGTACGTGATACCGCCTTACATCTTGGGCCAACACCCATACATTGGGGACTCAGGTCCGGGGGAAAGGCGTCAGGCTCGACCGGGCCGAGGCCGATACCCTGGTAGGGTTCCCACCTGCGGATGCAGGGTCAAGACGGGGCGGCGACACGGCATAGCAGGTGTTTTTGTGTCAGACCGCCGGGGGTAGTCCGAATTCCTGGCGGATGATGTCCTCGATCTCGGCTGCTATTTGCGGGTTTTCGCGCAGGAACTGTTTCACATTCTCCCGCCCCTGGCCTATCTGCTCGCCCTGATAGCGATAGAAAGTGCCGCGTTTTTCGATTATCCCAAGCTCGACCCCGATGTCGAGAATATCCCCCACCTTGCTGATGCCCTCGCCGTAGATGATGTCGAATTCGGCCTCTTTGAACGGCGGGGCGACCTTGTTCTTGGTCACGCGGACACGGGTGCGGTTGCCGATCACCTCGCCGCCGGCCTTGATGGACTGTATCCGTCGCACGTCCAGGCGGACGCTGGCGTAGAATTTCAGCGCCCTGCCGCCGGAAGTAGTCTCGGAGCTGCCGAACATGACGCCGATCTTAGATCGGAGCTGATTGGTGAAGACCATGCAGGTGTTGGACTGTTTGATCGCGCCGGAGAGTTTGCGCAGTGCCTGGCTCATCAGTCTGGCCTGCAGGCCGACATGGGCATCGCCCATCTCACCCTCGATCTCGGCACGCGGGACCAATGCGGCCACGCTATCCACCACCACCACGTCAACAGCCCCAGATCGCACCAGCGCCTCGGATATTTCCAGGGCCTGCTCGCCCGTATCCGGTTGCGATATATACAGGTCGTTCACCTGGACGCCGATGGCTTCCGCGTATACCGGATCGAGGGCGTGTTCCATATCTATGAACGCGCATATCCCGCCCCGTGCCTGTGCCTCTGCGATCAGGTGGAGGCATAGCGTGGTCTTGCCCGAAGCTTCCGGGCCGTATATCTCCGTCACCCGCCCGCGCGGGATGCCCCCCACTCCCAGCGCGATGTCCAGCGCCAGCGAGCCGGTCGGGATCACGTCGACGTGCAGGTGGGTGGCATCGCCGAGCCGGACTATGGCGCCTTCCCCGAATCTCTTGGTCAGATTAGCCAACGTGGCTTCCAGCGCTTTCCAGCGTCCCTCGTCAACCATTGCGTCTCCTCACTTAGCGGTACCACAGTGGTACATTTGTTCCGCTCCGAGTGTACCCGCAACGTCACCCGGTGGCAACTCCCCGCCCCACCTGAAGAGGTGTGTCTCGCATCCGCAGTCAGACGCCCCAAACCCCGGCGCCACAACCTCGAATCCGGGGGTGGACGCCAACTTCCCGGCCCATGTGCATTCCAGATGGCCCGGCGCCGTCCACACCTCGCATATTTCGGCGTATTCGCGCAGGTAGTCTATATGCCAGTGGAGCTTCTTATCGCGTCGGATATGCCGTGCGATCCGGGCTTCGAGTCCGCCTGGGCCGAATGCGCTGCCGACGTAAAGGTACCACCCGGCGGGGAATCTCACCTTGCCAAGCGCTCCAACCCGTATCCCCACCTCATGGCGGAGGTTCAGCATCAGTACATAAGTGCCCTTCCCGCCCACGTGCCCACTCCGGGTTAAGTTACCGTATCCACCAGGCGCGAAAGCCGGGCAGTATTCATCTGACGTTTGCGTTTCTATAGTTGAAAGCGTGCTTATGCTTTTGTACCCTGAGGATAGCGCTATCCCGTGACTGGAGCAAGGGGTTTGGGTACCAGAGGGTGATAGGCAGCATGACCGAGCGGTGAGTTCGCAACTCGTCCCCTGGCGTTTGGAGCGGCGGCGGTCGCCTCTGGCCGCCGCCGTTTTCATTCGCCCATCACCTGCACGACGAACGTCCTGGCGAGCGGCCCGTCATACTCGACGAAGTAAACCCTCTGGCGTGATCCTTTCACGATCCTCCCGTCCTCTATTGGGAAAAAGCAGCTTATCCCCCCCAGGATGCTTTTGAGATGGTCTCCTGCATTGAAGCCCAGACGCCCGTCAATATCCAGGTAGCGCATATGCCAGTAATTCCCATCCTTTGGTGCCAGCCGCTCCAGATGAGCGAGCACGTCACGTTCCAGGCACTCCAGCCCCTCGGTGACCAGCAGGCCGGATGAGGTATGCAGCGTCATAACGTTGACTATGCCGTTCCTGACGCCGCTTTCGGCCACCACTCGCTCTACGTGCTCTGTCACGTCCACCATCTCCATATCGCGTCGGGTCTGAATCTCTATACGTTCGAGTTTTATTATCATCCCCATCTCCTTTCATCGGTCGGGCGGCAGGTGCATAGGCCTGCTTTACCGGAAATTTTGCGAGTTTACATATCGGATTCCCATATTCGGCTGCGGGTATCGACTTGCCACACTGTACGGTGGGGATACAATACGATAGTTGCTTGCTGACGTTAAGGAGGCTTTCGATGGAAATGAAGAATAAAACACTGTACATCGCCGCAATAGCGCTCGTCCTATTCTCTGCTATGATCTTCATCAGTACGCCGGTTGTCACGGCAGTGGATAATGATGTCCGGAGTGGAGGGGCATTTGTCGTCGCCAGCTTCACCCCGACATTTACCACGGTTCCATCGCCTGTGCCCCAGGCCACGCCTCAGGCAACTGCCTGGATCGATCCGGTCGTGGCGGATGAGTTGTCCAGGGGCATAATCCGATGCTACGATAACTTGGTCGATTTTGTGCTCTACTGCCCCGGCGATACCGGCGATATTGACATATATACGCTGGTAAATGGGCAGGGCACGCTTGTTGCCCGCATCCCGAGGGAGACGCTCGACGGCAGTCAGCCGGTTGGGGAAGTCGTCGAGGAGTGGGCGTTTGGCGGGCATACCTGGCGGCTGTATCATCTGGGCAGTGGCATTTATCAGGTGAATCATTATATCGACGGCAATCTGGTTGATGAAGCCATCTTCCAGTAGCGCTGGCCGGGGCGGCTATATGCCGCCCCTCTTATTTTCCGTTCCCCAACAGTTTCTCGGCGTTTCGCCGGAATATCAGATCGAGTGCCCCATCGCTGAAGCCCAGTTCCCTCACTGCGCGTGCCATGTTCTTGATCTCCACACGTGGGTAATTCGAGCCGAACACGATTTGATGGCGCAGGCTCCGCTCAAACACCGTTAGCGGCACGATCCCGTTCATCACGTGGGCGATGAAATCGCGTGGGTTATCGTGATAAAGCGCCGCCGTATCGAGCGTGATATTGGGATATTTCAGCGCCAGGGCCACTGCCTCTCGCACCCACGGCCATCCAAGATGTGTCAGAACCAGCTTCAACTCCGGGAAATCGGCTGCGACCGGCTCCAGCGCCATCGGGTTACCGTCGGCCAATCGGGTGCCCGGTTCCCAACTCATCCCCGTATGCACGACGACCGGTATCTCTAACTCGGCGGCCCGCTCGTAAAGCGGATAGACGGACTTATCGTCCGGGCGGAAGCCCTGCAACGGCGGGTCCAGCTTGAGGCCTCGCAGACCCAGGTCATTGACGGCACGGTCTAACCTCTCCAGGGCATCCGGACGTAGCGGGTCAACACTGGCGAAGCCGATCAACCGATCCGTCATCTCGCACAGCTCGGCTATCTGCTCATTTGTCCAGATCGGCAATCCGCGTGTCCGCTCGCAGTCGATCGGCATCACCACTGCCTGCTCCAGGCCCGATACGTCCAGTTCCAGCAGGAAGGTTTCCAGCGGCTGGAAATTATTGCCGATGTGGAATATCTCGCGGGCGGCGCGTTCCAATTCCGGGTGCCTGTGCACCATCTCGCGCACCAGCAGTGGGTGGGTGTGGAAATCTATCATGTTCGCCAAATCACAAGGTTGTACAGGTCAAAGATATGTTATAATAATACGCGATTTTATGGCGCGCGGCACGTTTTTTAATATGGAGGGGGAAGAGATGCCGATACTTCACATGGAGACCGAAGCTGTCAACGGCGTGGGGCGTCAATTGAGGGATGTGTCATACGAGCTTGAGGAGGTAACGAGGCGCCTCGCATCATCGTTGCAGGCGTTGGAGATGGAATGGGATGGCCCGGCCCGATACGATTTCTCCTCACAGATGTCTGATTTGGTATCTAACATGGCGCGATTGAGCCAACAGGCAGCCGACCTCAGTTCACGAGTGTTGCGGGAAGTGGACGAGTGGGAGTCGGTCGATAGGAGTTTTGGTACCGGTGGCTCTTCTATTGTAGCTCACCCGCGTCCACAGCCTGTGCAGACTAGAGATGAGCAGCGGACCGACACGTGGGGAGGTATGATCAGCAAAGGGGTAGGGGTCTTCTTCGGTGCTGTCGATGCCTTGAAAGAAGCAGGTGAAGATGCATGGGAAGCTGTTATGGGTGCGGGCCAAGTTGTCGGTCAGATAGGTGGAATTGTGGCGGATAAAGCCGTGGACGTCGCAGAAACGGCAGTGATGGAAGCCGATAAGCTCATAGATTCGATCTTCTCCAATGTCCTGTCCCCTCAGATACCTGGGATGGGAGAGACGATTGAGCTGGAGATGAAGGGGGAGGTAATGGTACCTGGGGTGAGAGTCCCCGCTTCTCTCAAGGGTTCTGGCAGCACCTCTGTCTCGGTAACCAGGGAGGCGGACGGCACGTATACGGTGGTGATAACAGGTGAGATAGGTGCGGGGGGGTCCGTGGCTCTTGGTGGCGTTGAAGGGGTTTCGCCTGGGGCTGCTGAAGTCGGTGTTTCTGCGGGGATTGAGTTGACTTTGGAGTTTGACCCTGATCGACGTGGTGATATGGTGAAGATGGCGACCTTGTTGGGGTCCTATGGCATGGGAGTTGCCGGGGCTGGTGTGGCGGGGCCTGGAGTCAGCGCATCGGTCGTTGCACCTACTTTTGCCGCAATGGCGGACAATATCACCGGTTTCCGTGTGGAGGGGGGAGCAGGCCCGGGCTTTGACGTCGACGCTATCCTCGGCAGGATAGACATAGAGAGTGATGTCGATTTTGGCCCTAACTTTGAACTGCGCAGAAATGACCTGGGGCAGTGGGAGGTGGCATCAGGGTTGGACTTGTCCTACGAGGGCGAGGCAGAACTTGCACTCCATCGATTCTTTCAGTTGGAGGGGGAAGGCAGTTTGAATGCGGATATGCAACAGGTGACAAACCTCTCGACTGGCGAGGTGTGGACAAGAATGACGCTTGAAGCCGAAGGTGCAGGTATCGCTGGAATCAGGATCGCTGGCCTCGATTACAGCTCTGTCATTACTGATCCTATATCCGCAGGTGCAGGCGTTTGTCTGGGAGGAGAGGTTGTGATGGACATCCCGGCCCGGCCAGATGAGGTGATAGATGCTATCATCCGGGGAGACGTGGACAGATTTGGGGGAATGATCTTAGACGGTGGTCGCGTAGAGGCGTCGGCTACCTATGGGGTCGAGTTGGAATTGGAAGGCGGGATTCTACTCGATGGTGTGGAGGTGTCGTTTGAAGATACCCTCACGAGGAAAAGAACGTCGACCAGGGTGTACACATATGACTCTCCCTAGAATAATCGAAGGGGTATTAGGCTAACAATCAGTCCGGCTCGTGGCCGGGGTGTATCAGCAGCCGCGCCAGTGAGCGAGTCGAACTAAGACAAACCTCATCATCGGGGCCATTTCAGACCTCCTGGATCGGTCTGTTTCAATAATGCTCGTACCAGCCCTGTGGCACCGGATTCGCCAGCTCCGGATGGAAATCCGTCCACGGGCGTCCGAGCGAATCGGCGATGGCTGCCAGCTCATTCAGCCTGCGGGAAGCGGTATCCTGGAGGAACCTCACCCTCTCATCCGGGGGCATCCCGACCGATTCCTTCCAGATCGCGCGGCCTGCCAGGTATCCGGACGCGCCGGCCTCACAGGCCACCCTCACCTGGCGCTTGAACATCTCGAAGTCAACTCCTGCGCTCAGCAATGCCCACGGCACCGCGCAAACTTCCGAAAGTTCCCGGCACGCATCTTCCCAGGCTGCCTCATCCGGCTCGTAGGTCACATCCACCGGGAACTCCACCTTGAGCACATCCGGCCCGAGTCTACTCAGCCTGCGGGCGGTTTCCACCACGATCCTGCGTCTTTTAGCGGCGAACCCGGCGGATGATTTTGGCGTATTCGGATCGAGGCTATACGATACCGGCTCCAGGAAAAACGGGATGTCGTAAATCCGGCAATCGTTGGCCACCCGGCGCACTATGGATTCCTGGTACTCGGCCAACTCACCCGAATCCGGATGGTAGTAAAGCAGCACCTTGACCGCCGATGCACCCATCCGTTTGATCTTCTCCACCGTCCAATCCGGGATCAGCTCGGTACGGCGGGCGGTGGGGTCGCCGGCATAGCCGGTTTTCTCCAGCGCCACCAATAGCCCCACATGGCCCGGCAGTACCCCGGATATGATCACCTGGGCGGCGCCGTATATCGGATCAAGCAACACGGCGCTTGCATGTGGCGCCAGCGCCCTGACCACATCCTGCTTAAACGCCACCACGTCCTCATAAGGCACCGAGTCGGGAGAATCCGGGTTCATTGCCTTACGCAATGACCCTCGATGATCCAGCGCCAGGATGTTAAAGCGTCCGGCCTCGGTAGCCGTTGCCCGCAGCCCCCGGATTTTCCCTGGAGAGAGCTTTTCCGTCATATCTACTTGAACCCCGTCAATGCCACGCCCCGCACGACCCATCTTTGCAGGGCAAAGTATACGATCAGGATCGGCATCACGATCAAGACCGATGCCGCCATGTCCAGAAGCTCATCCGGCAGCGTCTCCATGAACTGTTTCATCGCCACTGCCCACACTATCGGCTGAGTCAGCGGCGTGGCTTATTTCGCCCGAACAGTCGCGCCATGATATACTCTTTACATTATCCGGGGCGGCACTCCCTGCAGTTACTGACCGGGCCGACTCTCTTTGGGGACCTCCTCGCCGCCCCGGACCGGTTAGAGGGTGGGGGGACAAGGCCTCCGCCCGGCACAGCCCGGTTACTCGAATGTGGCGTCAGATTCCTCCTCTGCACATAGTCAAAATCGCCGAAGTCGGGGAAATCGGTCAGGCCCATTGCCACCGCCCACGGGCCGATTGGCCCGATGGCCACGAAGCCGCTGAAGAACTCGTCTTCGCTCATTTACCCCTCCGAAGGGGGGCGACTATTCCCCGGAAAGGCCTTCCAGCCGCACCACAGCGTCCAGATTTGCCGGATGGTCTGGGTCCAGGCCTTTGAGCATAGAGCGGTGGTATGCCGTCAATTGCAGGCCCGGTAGATAGAGTACCCTCCGGGCCGGGAGGGGGATTTGGGGGCCGATATTTATGACGAAATCCGCAGAACCGTCCGGTAGCGAATCTGGGGCGGAAGTGAGCGCGAGCGTGGTTGCGCCCAGCTCCTTCATCTCGCGCAAAACGGCGGTCTCCTCGGCCATCCCCCGCTCTGATACCAGGCCGACGATGAGTGTCTGCCCGTTCACCATCGACTTAGGCCCGTGCCGGAATTCCATAAAGTGGTACGCCTCGGAATGAGTTTGCGACATCTCCTTCATCTTAAGCATTGCCTCGCAGGCAAGCCCGTAGTTCGGCCCGCTGCCCAGGAAAAAGTACCGCTCATACCGATCCGGGTCGGCCAGGCCTATTGCCATGTGTTCCGCCGCCTTTATCAACTTCCGGCCCCGATCCGGGAGATTCCCCCAGCTTTCCGGTATCGATCCTCCGCCGAGCATGACGGCCAGACCGGCGGCTATGACCCACATACTGGCGAACGAGCGCGTCTGGGCGATGCTTCGCTCCCGGCCTGCCGTGGCCACCAGTGAAATATCGGCCAGCTCCACCAATGGGCAATCGTCGCAATTGGTGATCGTCACTATGCGGCCATATCCATTTGCCCGGAATCTGCGGGCCGCCTCGACGGTCTCGGTAGTGCTGCCGGAACGGGAGATGGCGATCAGGAGTGAGGGGATATTCGGGGTCAGGATGGTTTCGGGGAAGAGGATGATCTCAGAAGCCGGTGTTGCCCTGGACGGTATGCCGGTAGATCGTTGGGTCAAAGCTGCTGCGGAAAGTGCCAGATAGTACGTGGAGCCGCAGCCGGTGTGTATTATCCCCGCCGGGGAAAACTCCGTAAGCAGGCGGCGCAGAGCTTTTTCGGATGCGCTCAACACGTCCAGAGCGTTTTCCCACGCATCTGCCTGGGATGTGATCTCGCTATAGGTATACTGTCCCGGACGATCGGACATGACGGAATCCCTTTCGGAATCAAACCACCTGGACGGTCACGCCTTGTGCTTCCAATTCCTCGATTATGTCCTGGGGGGTGCCGGAGTCGGAGATAATGCGATTTGCCATCCTGACCGGGCCGACGAGGGCGGTTGAGACGCGCCCGAACTTGGTATGGTCTGCCACGATGATCACCTCTGGTGCGATCTCCATGATTGCCCGGTCGGTCATAGTTTCCGGCAGGTGGTCGTTGGTGAACCCGTGGCGCACATCGATCGCCCGCATCCCCATGATGGCCTTATCTGCCCGCAGCTCTCGTATGGCCTGCTCGGCTATATGGCCGATCATCGAAAGCTCGCTTTGGCGGAACAGGCCCCCGATCACGATGAGGGTGATGGTGGGGTCGGTTGCCAGCTCGTTCACCACGCTGAGTGCATTAGTGATGACGGTGAGGTTTTGCTTATCGTGAAGGCATCGTGCCACTTCCAGGACGGTAGTGCCGGAGCCGAGGAAGACGGTTTCCCCGTCCCTGATCAAGTCCGCCGTTGCCCTGCCGATCCGGCGTTTCTCCTCGGCCTGTTCCTCCATCCGTTGTAGCATTGGCGGCTCCCTGGATGCGCGTTCCACGCGGATGGCGCCGCCGTGTGTACGTCGTATCCAGCCTTCCCCGTCCAATTCCTCCAGGTCTCGGCGGATGGTAGCCTCGCTGACGCCGAACATCTCACTGAGTTCGGCCACGGTAGCTCTTCCGTTTCGTTCTATCAAGCGTCTGATGCGCAGTTGACGTTCAGTTTTGAGCAATACCATACTCTTTTCGTCCGGAAACGCGCAAAAACGAGCAATTTCAATCATAAGTATAATACCCGGTCGCCGCCATGTCAATACCTTTCGCGGATCGTCAGAAGTTGTGATCCCTGGTACAATCACCCCGCGCAGAGGAGGCGCTTTACGAGCTGGCATGGATCACTTGTGGACTCCGTGGCGTATGAGCTACCTGCGTGGAGATGACCCCCGCCCGGAGGGGTGTATCTTCTGCCACAAAGCCGAATCCGCCGATGACGTTGCCGAGCAAGTCCTGGTGCGGACAGGCCACGTCTTCGTGACGCTGAACCGTTACCCATACAACAACGGCCACCTGTTGATCGTTCCCTATGCCCACGTGCCCGACCCTGGAAACCTCCCGGTGCAGGCCCTGACGGATATGGGGATCACGATCACGCAGGCACTTGCCGTACTTCGTCGGGCGTACGGCCCGGATGGGTTCAACGTTGGCGCCAATATCGGAGCGGCTGCCGGTGCCGGCATTGCCGATCATTTCCACATACACGTCGTCCCCCGCTGGAACGGCGATACCAATTACATGACCATAATCTCTCAAACCCGCATGATCCCGGAATGGCTGGAGGATACATATAAGCAACTCCGGGCCATCTGGGAGGAATTGTTTCCGGGAACATTCAGCGAAAAGAGGTGAAAATGACCAGGGATAAGTACCCACGTGAGCCGGTGATTCTCAGTGCGGTGCGCACCCCGTCGGGCAAGTATCAGGGGGCACTTTCCCCGCTTTCGGCGACCGACCTGGGAGCCATAGTCGTCCGCGAGGCGGTGAGGCGTGCCGGGATCGATCCGGAAACTGTGAGCGAGACCATCATGGGCATGGTAGTCTCGGCTGGTGCCGGACAGGCCCCGGCGCGACAGGCCAGCATCAGGGGCGGATTGCCCCCGCATGTGGGAGCCGTCACCGTCAACAAAGTTTGCGGCTCCGGCCTGAAAGCGGTGATGCTGGCCGCCAATGAGATACGTCTGGGCGAGGGTGACCTCTACGTCGCCGGCGGCATGGAAAGCATGAGCAACGTCCCGCACTACATCAAAGGCGCCAGGAAAGGCCTCAGATACGGTCACCAGACGCTTGAGGATGGCATCCTGGGCGATGGCCTTTGGTGCACGTTCCAGAATTGGCCGATGGGCAACGCCGCCGAATTCATCGCCGACCAGTTCGACGTGACGCGCGAGGATATGGACAGATTCGCGCTCGAAAGCCATCGTAAAGCCGCCGCCGCCACCGAGATGGGTAAGTTCAAAGACGAGATCGTTAAGGTGGAAGTGCCGGGCCGCAAAGGCAAGGTCACCATAGTCGAGACCGACGAAACCATCCGCCCCGATACCAGCCTGGAGGTATTGGCAAAGCTGAGGCCGGCGTTCAAGCCGGACGGTCGTGTGACGGCTGGCAACTCCCCCGGCCTGAACGACGGCGCCTCCGCACTGGTGGTATCCTCGCGGGAATACGCCGAAAAGAACGGCATAAAGCCGATGGCACGCATCCTGGCCTACGGCTACGCGGCAGTCGAACCGCTATGGCTCTTCTACGCCCCGGTCAAAGCGATCCCGCTGGTTTTGGAAAAAGTCGGCTGGACGCTGGAGGACGTCGACCTGATCGAGCTGAACGAGGCCTTTGCCGCCCAGGTGATCGCCGATGGCCGGGCGCTCGAAAAGGAAGGCCACAAGTGGGACTGGGATAAAGTCAACGTCAACGGCGGCGCCATCGCGCTCGGACACCCGATAGGTTGCAGCGGTGCCCGCGTATTGACCACGCTGATCTACGCGCTACGCGACCGTGGCCTCAAGCGAGGGCTTGCGGCATTATGCCTGGGCGGCGGTGAGGCGGTCGCAATGGCCGTCGAGTTGGAAGATTAGCCAATCCAATTTGAAAGCGATCTCCACCGGGCGCCTTATCGGCGCCCTTATGTGATTCTGGGTGTGTGCGGAGTATAATTCCGGGGAACCGATTATGTTGAGATTCTGGAGCGGGAGGGATATGGAATCGCGTCTTCTGTTGAAAATGGGCCGAGCCGGGGGAATGGCTATCCTGGCCATCACGATCTTCCTGGCCGGGTACCTGACCGGCTCCATCGCCGGCGCGACGCCGATTGCCCGTGCCCAAACCGATACCGACGAGCTTTTCAGACCGTTCTGGCAGGTTTGGGACCTGGTGCATCAGCGGTTTGTCGGCCCGATTGATGATACCGCGATGATGGAAGGTGCCATCCGGGGAATGTTAGAGACCCTGGGAGACCCTTACACATCCTACATGACCCCCGACGAATTCCAGATGGCGCAGGAAGACCTGGAAGGCGATTTCGAGGGGATCGGGGCCGTCGTGCGCCAGGATGAGGAAACCGGTGCATTGATGATCATCTCCGTCCTGGAAGGTTCCCCAGCCGAGGCAGCCGGGATCATGCCGGGCGATGCAGTTTACGAAGTGGATGGGGAGGACATCACCGCCCTGAGCCAAAACGAGATCGTCGGCAGGATACGTGGTCCTGCCGGCACGCCGGTTACCCTCGGAATCCGCCGCCGTGGGATGCCGGGCATGATCGAGATCACCGTCATCCGCGCCCGGATAGAGGTGCCCAATGTGACCGGTGAAATGATCGGCGATATAGCCTATATCCGGCTCTCCAGCTTTGGCGAATCCGCAGTGGGGGAGCTTCGCCAGGCCCTGGAAGACCTGATGGCTCAATCGCCGGTTGGCCTGGTGCTGGATATGCGTGGCAATCCCGGCGGCTACCTGGGCACGGCCATTAACGTGGCCGACGAGTTCATGGATGGGGGCATTGTGCTTATAGAGCGCGGCGTCGATGGCGAACAGACCTATAGGGCCGGCTCCGGTGGCCTGGCGACCGAGATACCGATAGTGATCCTGGTTGACGGTGGCAGTGCCAGCGCGTCCGAACTGGTGGCCGGGGCGCTGAGGGATAATGGCCGGGCCGTACTTGTCGGCAGCACGACCTTTGGCAAAGGCTCCGTTCAGACCTGGTACCCTCTGGAAAACGGCGGGGGCGTCCGCATCACGATCTCGCGCTGGTACACTCCGAACGGCTCATCCGTGCAGGACGTAGGCCTGACGCCGGACGTGGAGATAATGTGGCCCTCCGGCATGATCATAGGCGACTTTGACCCGGAGCTGGAAACGGCCTTGCGCCTGCTGCATAACGAGGAGATATGGTTCACCTGGCCGCTGCCCCCGGTGATATACGATACCGTCACGGTGGGGTGGTAGCCGAAAAACATACCGATGGAAGAGAACACCGCCGAACTGGTACACGAGCTACGCCGCTCGATAGGCGGCGATGTGCGCTTCGACCTTCTCACCCGCATACTCTATAGCACCGACGCCAGTAACTACCGGATCATGCCCGTCGGCGTGGTACTTCCCCGCGATGCCGATGACGTGGCCGCGACGGTTGAGATCGCGGCCAGATACGGCGTCCCGGTGCTACCTCGCGGCGGCGGCAGCAGCCTGGCCGGACAGACCGTAGGGCACGCCGTGATCATAGACTTCACCAGGTACATGAACCGTATCATTTCGATTGATCCGGAATCGCAAACCGTCCGCGCCGAGCCTGGCGTCATCCTCAGCAGCATCAATCGGGCGGCTTCCGGGTACGGGTTGGGCTTCGGCCCCGATCCGGCCAGTGCGGATAGGGCGGCGATCGGCGGCGTGATCGGCAACAATGCCACCGGTGCCCATTCCATCGTCTACGGCATGACGGCAGACCATATCGTGAGCCTGGACGTGATCCTGGCGGACGGAACCCGCACCAGGCTCGGCCCGGTGGCCCGGAGGGAGATGGGGCAGCTGGCAAAACGCCCCGGAATCGAAGGCCGCATATACTCCGAGACGGCCCGCATACTGGATGAATATGCCGACGACATCGCCAGGGGCTATCCGCGCACCTGGCGTCGGGTTAGCGGCTACAACCTCGACCGTCTGGCGGCGGCGGGTGATCGGTTGAACTTCGCCGAACTGATCGCCGGCTCCGAGGGCACCCTGGCCGTGATCGTATCCGCCGAACTGAAGCTGGTACGTCGTCCCGGTGTCAAGGGCCTGGCAGTCGTCCATTTCGAGACCATGCGCGGGGCGCTGGAAAGCGTGCCACTCATCCTGGAAACCAGCCCATCAGCCGTCGAACTGATGGACCGTATGCTATTGGGACTGGCACGTTCGCTGCCGGAATATAGACGCCGGATGTGGTTTGTCG
>JALXEW010000184.1 GCA_027069285.1 Ardenticatenia bacterium
GTGGATGTGGGGGTAGCCGTAGGTAGTTCGCGCGGACGCATTAATACGGGCCTGGATGATGTCGGCTCAAAGGGCATCCAGCCGTACCCTGGGAAGTAGACTTCCGGCCATGCATGGGCATCCCGCTCCCGGACACGGTAGGCGCCCAACGCCATATCCCATTCACCGGCGGCAAATCCCGCCACCACACGGGCGGGGATGCCCAAAGTTCGCATCAGTACGGCCATCGCCGATGCGTAGTACGTACAATATCCCTCAGGCCGCTCGAATAGCACCCAATCCACCACGTCAACGTCCGGCGGCGGGGCCTCGACCGCTTCATTATAGGTTATGTGGCCACGCAACCACTCTTCAACGGCAATTGCCATGTCGTATGGGTTATCGGCGCCCGCATCTGAGATTATCCGACGGGCAAGAGCACGGGTTCTATCGGTGACGGTGTTGGGGAGCTGCAGGTAACGCCCGGCCAGATCGGGGGGATAGTCGGAGCCGGCAGCCCGTAATGCTCCCGCATCGGCGCCGGGGATGACCGAGATCACTTCGTAGCGCTGGCCGTAACGTAATGCCCTATCCACCTGCGCCGAGATCACTTCAGTGAGTCCGCCGCTGGTATCCAGTTCCACGTCCACCGGGAGGTTTAATACCAACGGGGTTCCGGCTGCGTATATCAGGCTCGATCTCTCGGCCATTAACTCAAAGGATTGCCACACTGTCCTGGCCATCATGGGGGGGTCTCGCATAATCGGGGTGTTGGGCAGCAAGTTCTCGATCGTCATGTCAGCAACGCTCTGCCATGAGCGCCCGTCGTAGAGGGCGAATACGCGGGCACGCCAATACATCGGGTCCGGGCTGTCGGTTTCCACCAGCCATATCACTTCGTCGCTCAGGCCAACCGGTCCACCCGGCTCCAGGGTGCGGGTGGCGTAGTATTCGATCACCGGCTCTTCTTCAATATCCAGCGAGGAGAAGAGGCGCGTCCAAAGGTCGCCGGCGGCATCCCGCCAGGGGAGACGGCCCCAGTATTCCCGCCATTCGGCGATTTTGGGAGCCGGGTTCACAGTCGGGAGTACCCAGGCCAACCCCAATAACCCTAACGAGACGATCACCCCTGCGCTGAGGAGCCATGTGCGCTCCCAAATCGGCGCCGCTATGCCGAATATCCTCCACTCCAGCAGGCGGGCCTGCACGTGGGAATGGACTGCTAATATAACGACGGCCCCCGCGTATACCGGTATGGATTCGGCTACGCCATCACTGCCATATGCGCCAAGCATCATTAACGTCATGCCCGCTGGAAGTACTGCCCGCCAGAACCGTCGCTCCCGAAACATTTGCCAGGCGGCGTTGTGGCCCAGCATCCAGAAGAGGGCGGCCAGGAAGATGCCGAATAGTAACGGGTCTTCGACCGGCTCCCCGGCCCATATTCTGGCAACTCCTATCCCGATCCGCCGCGCCAGGGATAGCGATCTTTCCGGCCAGGACATGTCCTTCGGCATCGCAAGGCCATATAGGCCGATCAGTGTGCCCATGCCGTATACCCCACTCATGGCGAGCGCGGCCAGTTCCGGGAATTCGCTCACGGCTAAGGCGGCGCCTGCAATCAGCCCGATCAGCGGCAGGAATGGGAACCCGGCCAGGTCACCGGTCCAGCCTAGCGATGTGGCCGGGATGACGGATGCCGTCAGGGCGGCGGCCAATAAGCATAACCCCAGCCAGTCACCACGTTCCCAGCGGGGATATAGTGCCGATAAAACGATAGGGGATGCATAATGGGCACCCGGTGACGCCCGATAGGGTGCGGCCCCGCCCATCGCCTCGGAAGTCAAGACGCTAACCCCTCAGAACAGGCTAAGCTGCTCACCGGTAGGCGGTGCCTCTTCTTCGCCGGAGAGTTTGGCGGCTTGTTCGATCAGCTCCGGTATCTTCCGCATGTCGGCTTCCATCGCGGGCCTTAATCGGGGGTTGCGGAGTACCGCCGCCGGGTGAAACAGGGGGATGATTATGCGGGAGCCGATCTGTTTGGGCTGGCCGTGTATTTTCGTGATCCGGCCTTTGAAGTAGCGGGCCATCGAGAATCTGCCCAGGGTGGCGATCACTTTGGGGTTGATTATCTCGATCTGGCGGTCAAGGAACGGTTTGCAAGCCTCAAGCTCTGGGGCCAATGGGTCACGATTGCCGGGCGGACGGCATTTGATGACGTTGGCTATGTATACTTCGTCACGGCTTAGCCCTATGCCACGTAGTAGCTCATCCAGGTATTTGCCGGACGCGCCCACAAAGGGTAATCCCTGCTGATCTTCGTAAAAGCCGGGGGCTTCACCTATGAACATCACGTCCGCAGTCACCGGCCCTGAGCCGGGTACGGGACGAGTTCGTGCCTGGTAAAGCGGGCATTTTTTGCAGGCTTCGATCTCGGCCTCCAGTTCTCGAAGGGCCGCTTCCCGTTCTTCTATGGAATCCATGTCTCTTTCTCCGTGGTAACGCCGGTTTCCGATCCGTTCCCGACTATGATGGGGTCTTGGGCGAGATTTTACCCCACCGCCAGGTGTGGTGACAACAGCGATGCCAATGCCGAGACGGCGAATCCGTGGTAGAATGCCCCCGGAGGCGCGTATGGACTCTCAGGGGCCAATACGACTATCGCGTGATGAGTTGTCGCGAAAGCACCGCCGGGAGGTATTCCGACAGATCGGTGTGCCTTTGGCCGTGGCTGCGATTCTGTTGGTGGCCCTGACTGCTTTGGCGGCGTTCGCCGCCGGGCCGGATGGGAGGTCTGCGGCAGCAAGCTGGCTGGCGATTCTGTGTATGGCGCCGGTGACGCTGGCGGCAATGGCTATGGCTATGTTCCTGGCCGGGTTGGCCTGGGTGATCGGACGTGCCAAGTCGGTCTCCGATCTGATGGCCGGGGTGCAGAAGGCGATGGGCACGGTCGGCTCCGTGGCCGAGTCGGTTTCCAGGAGGGCCGCCAGGGGGGCAATGGCCTGGGAAAGCCGATTCGCGTATCTGGATCGTGTAATATCACGGATACTCGGAGGGAGAGAGACCCCAGATGGCTGAGTATAATCGAGCAACGGATGATTGGCGCCCACGCGCATATCTCTTAGGCGGGGCTATCGGCCTGGCAATCGGCCTGCTGGCCGCCCATTTGTACGTCCGGGGGGCGGAGGAAAGTTCGCAGGAAAGGCCGATGTTGACCGCAGGTGATATGCTCAGGATAGGATTAGATGTCCTGAGCCTGGTGCGCCGAATATCGGAGATGGCATCCGGCGGTAGGGGCCAGGCTTTATGAAGGTCGAGGCGGAGCTGCTGGAGTTGAAGCTCAAGGCCCCGTTTGGGATCGCCCACGGGGTAAGCTATAGCCGCCAAAGCGTCGTGTTCCATCTGGACGATGGCCTGGGTGAGGCGGCACTGGCCCCTTATTATGGGGTGACGCCAGAGGCGGCTATCTCGTATATGCAGTCCGAGGCGGTGCTGGAGGTATTGTCCGGCGACCTATCCGCGCCGGAGCATGTGCTGGCCGCCCTGCCGGATGGCCCCCGCCCGGCAATGGCAGCGGTGGATATGGCGGTGCACGATCTGTTCGGACGTGCACTTGGAATGCCGCTCTACAGGCTCTGGGGCCTTGATCCCGACCGGGCACCGATGAGTTCGCTCACTATCGGGCTTGACGATGAGGATACCATCCGCCGTAAGGTGGAGGAGGCCGAGGGTTGGCCTATTCTCAAGGTCAAGCTCGGTAGCGGCGACCCTGAGGCGGATGTGCGTACCGTCCGGCTGGTGAGGGAGCTTTTCGACGGCGGTATATGTGTGGATGCTAATAGCGCCTGGCCTGTGGATGTGGCTGCGGATGTGATCCCCAGGTTGGCTGAGTATGACCTGATGTTCGTGGAGCAACCTATCCCCTGGAAAGGTAATGTAGACGGGTGGCACCGGCTCCGAGAGGCTTTGCCGCCGGACATGCCGCCCCTGATCGCGGATGAATCGGTTCATGTGGCTGCCGATATACCGCCGCTGGCGGGCGCGGTGGATGGGATCAATATAAAGTTGGCCAAGTGCGGGGGTCTGCGCGAGGCCCGCAGGATGATCGAGGTGGCCCGCACGCTGGGGATGTCGGTCATGTTGGGATGTATGGTCGAGAGTTCGGTGGGCATTACTGCGGCGGCACATCTGGCGCCTATGGTCGATTATCTTGATCTGGATGGGAATCTGCTGGTGACTAATGATCCGTATCGCGGCGCCAGGGTGGAGAAGGGGCGGCTTTATATGCCGGATGGGCCGGGCCTGGGCGTCAGGCCTGCAGGCGATGAGGGATAGGATGCTATGGTTCTGCCATTTCTGACGCCGGACGTCTTCGATGCGCTGATAAGGTTCGTGATATTCACCGGCCTGATCGCCGCCGGCTTTGTGCTCTGGGAGGATATTAAGTTCGGGGCCGGCAGGCACGATTAGGAGATTATGGTGCCGACCGGTTCGCCGGTGACGGCAAGCACCAGGCTATCCGGCTGCCATAGGTCCAGTACGATTATCGGCAGGCTGTTATCCATGCATAGCGTGAATGCGGTGCTATCCATGACTTGAACCCGCATGTTGAGTGCGTCCATGAAGCTAAGGCGGTCGAATCTTTTGGCGTTTGGGTTGGTTTTTGGGTCTTCCTGGTATACGCCGTCGACTTTGGTGGCTTTGATCAGTACGTCGGCATCTATTTCGACTGCGCGAAGGGCTGCTGCGGTATCGGTCGTGAAGTAGGGGTTGCCGGTGCCGCCCGCTACGATGACCAGGCGTCCTTTTTCCAGGTGGCGGATGGCCCGAAGGCGGATGTACGGTTCGGCGACGGCGTTCATCTCCAGGGCGGTTTGGACTCTGGTGGTGACGCCCAGACGCTCCAGCGAGTCGCGCAAGGCCAGGGCGTTGATCACGGTGGCCAGCATCCCCATGTGATCGGCGGTGGCGCGGTCCATGCCGTGCGCGATGCCTTGCTCACCACGCCAGATATTCCCCGCTCCGACGACTACTGCGATCTCGACTTCCAGGTCTTTGACGGCTTTGAGTTTTGCGGCAACTTCATCGGCTTTTGCGGGGTCTATGCCGAAGCCGCCGGGACCTGCCAGGGCCTCGCCGCCGATTTTGAGGACGATCCGACGGTATATCGCCTCTCCGCCCCTGGT
>JALXEW010000185.1:0-1979 GCA_027069285.1 Ardenticatenia bacterium
CCAGAGCCTGAGGTCGCTGCGCCCGCCGAGTCGGAGGGCGGCGATGACCTTGGCAACGCCGACGAGGCCATCCGATTCCTGCGACAGATGATCCCGGACCTGATACTACTTGACCTCAATATGCGTCACGTGAACGGGATGGAAATGCTGGGCTTCCTTAAAAGAAACAAACGCACCACCCATGTACCGGTGGTAATGGTATCGGTAAACGACCAACCGGAAGCCATACAAAAGGCATATAACGCCGGCGCCGTCGGATATTTGGTCAAGCCCGTCAGCATTGAGAAACTGGAAAGTATCCTGGAAAGAATTCTCGAATCGTAGGCGCAGTGAATACCGATAGGATCCGTAACTTCTCAATAATCGCGCATATAGACCACGGCAAAAGCACACTGGCCGACCGCTTGCTGGAGCTAACCGGAACCATCTCCGAGCGAGAGATGACGGAGCAGGTGCTGGATAGCATGGAGCTGGAACGCGAACGTGGCGTGACGATCAAGGCCAGTGCCGTCCGTATGCGCCACACCGCAAGCGATGGGCTTGAGTACGAGCTGAACCTGATCGACACCCCCGGCCATGTCGATTTCACATACGAGGTGAGCCGCGCGCTGCAAGCCTGTGAGGGAGCAGTCCTGGTGGTGGACGCCACCCAGGGCATCGAGGCACAAACCCTGGCAAATCTTTACATGGCGCTCGACCTCGACCTGGAGATAATCCCGGTCGTCAACAAAATAGACCTGCCAGCCGCCAGGCCCGATGACGTGGCCCAGGAATTGGAAGACCTCCTGGGCATCGACGCCACAGACGTCCTCCAGATCTCGGCGAAGACCGGAGAGAACGTCCCGCAGGTACTGGAGGCAGTGATCGAGCGAATCCCACCCCCAAAGGGCAATCCTGACGCACCGCTGCGGGCATTGATCTTCGACTCCCACTACGACGCCTATAAGGGCGTCGTAGCCTACGTCAGGATAGTTGACGGTCGGATTGACGGGAACGCGAAACTTATGATGATGTCCACCGGCGCGGAGATGGAACCGGTGGAAATAGGCATCTTCACCCCGGATATGCAGCCCGTGGACTCCCTTTCGGCGGGGGAAGTGGGCTACATCGCAACCGGCCTTAAAAGCGTCCGCGACTGCCGCGTGGGTGATACGATCACCCTGGCAAAAGGCGGCGCATCCGAGCCACTGCCGGGCTATCGCAAGGTCAAGCCGATGGTCTTCGCTGGCTTCTACCCGGTCGAAAACGAGGACTATGATGACCTGCGCGACGCGCTCGAAAAGCTGCAACTCAACGACGCCTCGCTGGTCTTCGAGCCGGAGACTTCCCAGGCGCTGAATTTCGGCTTCCGCTGCGGATTCCTGGGCATGTTCCACATGGAAATAATACAAGAGCGGCTGGAACGTGAGTACGGCCTGGACATAATAGCCACGGCACCAAGCGTTGAATACGAGGTGGTGCTGCGCACCGGTGAAGTACTCCACATCCACAGCCCGGCAGACCTGCCAGACGAATCACTCATCGAGGAAATACGCGAGCCGTGGATGCGCATCCAGATATTCACCCCAGATGATTACATCGGCCCGATCATGGACCTGGTAACCGGGCGGCGCGGCGAGTACGTCTCGATGGAATATCTCGATAGCTCCCGCGTGTTGCTCACGTATAACCTGCCGCTTTCCGAACTCATCGTTGACTTTTACGACCGCCTGAAAACCATATCGCGTGGATATGCATCGCTGGACTATACGTTCGAAAGCTACCGGGCCGAGGACCTGGTGAAGCTGGACATCTTGGTCAACAACCAGCCGGTGGACGCATTGGCCCTCATAGTACATCGCAGCCAGGCTTACCATCGCGGACAGAAGTTGGTCAGCCGCCTGAAAAAACTGATCCCCCGTCAACTGTTCACCGTCCCGATCCAGGCCGCCATCGGCAAACGTGTCATCAGCCGTGCCAACGTCAAGGCGTTGCGAAAA
>JALXEW010000185.1:1989-5110 GCA_027069285.1 Ardenticatenia bacterium
CGTTGAGGTGCCACAGGAGGCGTTTATGGCAATTCTGCGACTCGACGAGGATTAGGAACCTATGACCAAACGACGGGTTGTCATCACCGGAATGGGCATCATCAGCGCCCTGGGCCACAACGTCAAGACCACCTGGGCTGCCCTGGTCGCCGGGCGCACCGGAATAGACCGCGTAACCGCCTTCGATACAACCGAGTACCAGGCCAAAATGGCCGCAGAGGTCAAAGATTGGGAACCATCCCGCTATATGAGTCCGAAAGAAGCCCGCCGAATAGACCGATCACAGCAATTCGCCATCGCAGCGGCAGAGGAAGCACTGGCCCAATCCGGCCTGGAAGTGCAGGAGGACGAGGCCACCCGCGTGGGCGTGATAATCGGCTCGGCAGTCGGCGGGGTGATCTCATTCCAAAATACGGTCGACACCCTGCGGTCTAAAGGCCCGCGCCGCCTAAGCCCGTTCGGCATCCCCAGCCTGATGCCAAACGCCGCCGCAAACCTGATCGCGATCAAGATCGGGGCAAGAGGGCCTGCATTCTCAGTCACCGCAGCCTGCGCCACAGGTACGGATAGCATCGGCCAGGCATTCCGCATGATACGAGATGGGTACATCGACGTGGCGATCACCGGCGGAACCGAGGCAACCGTGTTCGAGGCCGCATTCGGCTCGTTCGACAGGATGGGAGCACTCTCCCGCATCAACGACGTGCCGGCACGCACCCCCAGGCCGTTCGACAAAGACCGGGACGGCTTCGTCATGGGCGAAGGGGCGGCCATCCTGGTACTGGAGACTCTGGAACACGCTCGCGCCCGTGGCGCCGAGCCACTGGCCGAGGTGATCGGCTACGGCTCATCGGTAGACGCATATCACATGACCGCGCCCCACCCGGAAGGGCGCGGAGTCGCAACCGCAATGGGTGCGGCACTGAAGGACGCCGGCCTGAACCCGTCGGACGTGGACTACATCAACGCGCACGGCACCGGCACCCAGCTCAACGACATAGCCGAAACCCACGCGATCAAGGCCGTATTCGGCAACGAGGCCTACCGGGTAGTGATAAGCTCCACCAAATCCATGCTCGCCCACTCGATGGGCGCAACCGGCGCAATGGAAGCCATCTTCTGCGTCATGGCGATACGAGAGAACATCATCCCCCCCACGATCAACCTCGACGAACCAGACCCGGAATGCGACCTGGATTACAACCCCGGCCAGGCACGCCGAATGCAGGTGAGCGTGGCGATGAGCAACTCATTGGGCTTTGGCGGCCAGAACGCAACCATCCTGCTCAGGGAGATCACCGGGAACTGAGGCACCATACCCAAACCCGTTCCCGGCTCTGGACGAATCGGGCCGGTTTAGGTATCATGGTTATGAATCAGGCGGGCCTTAGCCCGCCATTCGGAGCCGCTCACCATAACCGGCCCGATACAGCCGGCTTGTGACGATGGGCAATGAAATCTCGAACTCATCCATAGCGCCAGCCTAGCCATATCAGGCTGGTAGTTTTTTAGGAAGGGTGCAAAGTGTCAGTCAAATCAGCCAAACACACGTCCAGGGAGGGCGAAATGTCCGAGGAACATATCAGCCGCTACGACATGATAACGGTAGATGACCTGAATAAGCTCAAGGAATTCAAGTGCGACAGCGCTCCGGTGCTGAGCCTCTACCTGGACGTGACCCCGCCTGAACGTGCGAACAAAAAGCACATAACCAAATTCAAGCGGCTGGTCCGAGAAGCCAGAGAGCGCATGTCCAACGCCTCACGTGAATACCTATCCGCCTTCCAGGAAGAGGCCGGCAGGCTCCAACGCTGGCTTGAGGTCGGGTACGACGAAACCGGGCGCGGCCTGGCCGTGTTCTCGTGCAGCGCCGAGGGACTATGGGAAGCCTTCCGGCTGCCGGCGCCGTTGAGAGACAGGCTGGCCGTTGACGACCGCCCGTACATCCGCCCACTGGTCACCCTGGCAGATGAGTACGAACGGTACGCCGTCCTGCTGATAGATAAGAAAATGGCCCGCATGTTCCTGGTCTACATGGGCGAGATAGCAGAGTATTCCGAAGTAATCGGCAAAGACGTGTCACGCCCGACCACCATCCAACAATCCAGGCCATCCGGACGTAAAGACCGAGGGGCAAAGCCGGGCACGGACGAAACATACCTGGTGCAACACGTCAAACGAGTGATCTCAGCCCTGGAGGAATTCTACCCCAACCAAGAATGCGACCGTCTGATCATAGGCGGCACAGACGAAGCCATATCCGAGCTGAGAAACCGACTTCCTAAATCACTGGCACGCCAGCTGGTGGCCGAGATCAGCATATCGCTCAAAGCGCACCCGGATGAGGTACTCAGGCGCACGCTGGAGATCGAGCAACAGATCGAGCGAGAGGTCGAGGCCGGAAGGCTTAGCATGTTGCTACGCGCCGCCGGCGAGGGCAAAGGCGGCATTCTGGGGCTGGAGCCGACTTTGCGGGCCATATTCCAGGGCCGGGTGAGGATGTTGATCGTCGAAGAAGGCTATAGAAAGCCGGGATTGGAATGCCCCAACTGCTCGTACCTGACCACGGCAGAGGCAACCCATTGTCCGGCCTGCGAAACGCCACTGGAAGCCATTCCGGATGTGGTAGAACGCGCCATCGAGGCCGCGCTAGACCAGAAGGCACAGATCGAGGTACTGCGCGGCGAAACCAAAGCCGAGATGGCCGAACAGGGCCACATCGGCGCACTGCTGCGATACTAAGCGCAAAAACGGGGCGGCCAGTGTGGCCGCCCCGTCCCATTCCCCATCACGCCTCGGAGCCGACAGCACCTGCCCAAAGCGCCGCCGCACCGTATAGGCACACATCATCTCCAAGCTCTGCCGGCACTATCGGCGTATCCTCCCAGTACGACCGGTCGATGGTATAGGCCCTGACCGCACGCCGCATCGGCTCGAAAAGCAACTCCCCATTTTCGCTGATCCCGCCGCCGACCACCACTATCTCCGGGTCGAAAAGGTGCATCAGATCGGCTATCAGGATGCCGACCAGGTGGCCCGTCCTGGCGATCATCTCACGGGCGAGCGGATCGCCTTGCTGAGCCGCCCGACCGATCACCGGGCCGTCCACACGGCTCAGGTC
>JALXEW010000186.1 GCA_027069285.1 Ardenticatenia bacterium
GTCCCGCGATCGCCATCAGTACCAGTATGTATCCCGGCAGGTCGCGGGGTATGCGCCGTCTTTGGGCACCGGGGGCGTCCATGGGGGTCACTCCTCCTCGGTCGGCGACGGGGTTTGGGTTACGGGCGGCGTCGGCGTGGGGAGTGGGGTCTCGGTCGGCCTGGGAGTGGGTGTGCCCAGGTAGCCCAGCAGGTCCTCTGCGGGGTATATCTCCAGCATGGCTTCGAGCCAGCTCAGGCCCTGGGTATTTACGAAGTCCCAGAATAGCACTCCGCTGTAGTTGCGTCGCCATGTCGGATCGGCGGGGATGCGTTCCCAGCCGTAGTCGGCTGCCAGCGTGGTAAAGTCCACGTAGTAGCCGCTCGGCACCGAATCGCGGACTCTGCCGCCCTCGTTCCATGCGTCCACATCGCCGGATGTGCGGGCCAGGAAGTCCCAGGGACGTGCGCGTAACGGCTCGCCCATCGAGCCATCTTGTGCTGCGGCGCGGACGTATACCCGCCAGTAGGTACGGCCACCCAGGTCCTCGCGCACCACCTCGATCGGCGGGGGGTAGCCCATGATCAGTTCGCGATTGAGAGAGAATGCCCGTCCGGCCATATGCCAGTTACGGCGTGGCTCGCCCGGTTCAAGCGGCCTATCGACCGGCCACCACATGGCTTCGAGGGAGCCGAGCAGGTCGGTGCCGGTTTTTTCCAGCACGGCCCTTCTGAGCGCGTGGAATGATTCGTCCACCCGGTCGTTGAGGTATGCCTGCGGGGCGTCTATGCCGCTGAGGAAGATCAGGCGGTAGTGGGGCTGTTCCTCCTGGTAGTAGGTGATCACTTCTTCGTAGAGCGGGCCGATCTGGGGCGCGGGCAGGCCGCCGCTTGCTATCAGTTCGTCGGGGAGCGCGTACCGTGTCCAGGCGGGGTCTTCTGCGTATCCGGGCAGCGCCAATGCCTCGGATGCGACGCCGAATGAGCCGAATTCGCCGGCGATCAGGAAGGTGCGCGGTGAGAGATCGAGTGCGTAGATCAGGCTGGCCCCGTTTGGTGCCCAATCCGGCTCCCGGCCCTGATCGATCACCAGTGGCTCGGCATCCGGCGCGTGGATGGATTTGGCATAGACCAGCTCGATCCCATCGGTGACGGCGCTGTAGGCGATCATCACGCCATTTGGATCCCATGCGGGGTGCTCTTCGTCGATTTCGGGGGTATCGGTCAGGTTGAGCGCGGCGTCCTCGCGCGGATCGTCCAGAGAGAGCACGTATATATCGCGATTCCCGTCGCGGATTGAGACGAATGCTATTTCGCGCCCTCCGGGTGACCAGGCCGGCTCAAAATCCGGCTCCGGGTTGGTCGTCAGGCGGTATGGGCCTTCGGCGCCGTCGGCACGGACTATGTAAATATCCAGGTTGTCATCCTGGTACGATTCGTAGGCCAGCCATTGCCCGTCGGGACTCCATGAGGGGGCGCCCTGGAAGGCCATGTCGTGTGTCAGGCGGGTGATTTGCCCGGTGGCGACTTCGAGCACGTAAAGTTCCCAGTTGCCGTCGCGGTGTGATGCGAAGGCCAGCCGGGTTCCGTCCGGACTCCAGGCCGGGTCACGGTCATCGTCGGGGTGATTCGTGAGCCTGACTGGGCGATTGGAGCCGATGGTGATGGCCCAAATGTCGGTCTGCCCGTATTCGCGCATGGTGTAGGCGATCGTGCCGCCGATCCGGAGCGGGTCGGGTAGTGGGGTGGGGGTCGGCACCGGCGTGGGGATGTAGGTGGGCGGTGGAACCTCGGTCTGGAGCGAGATCGGTTCCAGTGCCCCCGACCAGGAGTATCGCAGCGGTGAGCGAGGGCTGGTGGCCCAAAGCAGGAGTGCCAGTAATACCGCCAGCACTCCGACGGTGAAGCTGCTGAGCGCCCGTACCCTGCTTTCCGGGGTGCTGATGCGGGGCCTGGCCGGCCTGGCGACGGCTTTTGCCAGCACTCGCGGGATGCCCAGGCCCGCCTCTTTGACCTCGGCTTCGCGCGGCCTGAACGGTGAGACCACCGACCGGTAGAGGCCGCTAAGTGAGCGGCTCAGCCGACCGGTCACCGGCGATGTGTATCCCAGTGCCTGCTCCCCCAGCCAGGTACTCACGCGCAGGATCAGCAGGCCAACCCGGTCTATTATCCGAAATATCCGAAAGAGCATGATCGTTTCCCCCGGCGGGGTCTCGACGATGTACCGCCCGGCCCGGTCCGCGCATTGGGGGTCGGCAGGCCGAGATGCGACCGGTATGCTTTACGATTCTAAAACGGCCATCGGCCCGAATTGTACTGGCGTTCCGGCGGTGCTGCAAGCCGGTTGGCCGTTATATCTGGAGGGGGATGGCGGTCGTCAACCCCTTTCTCGCAGGTGCGGGAATAGTAGCACTTCCCGGATCGTGCTCTGGTCGGTGAAGAGCATCGTCATCCGGTCGATGCCCACTCCGCATCCGCCTGCCGGCGGCATCCCGTATCGGAGTGCCCGCAGGAAGTCCTCGTCCACCGGGTGTGCCTCTTCGGAATCCGGCTTGTAGAGCCTTCCCATTTCCAGGAAGCGCTCCTCTTGATCGAGTGGGTCGTTGATCTCGGTGAAGGCGTTACCCATCTCCATGCCGCCGATAAAGAACTCGAACCGCTCAACGTGGGTCGGGTCTCCGGGCTTCATCTTGGCCAGGGGGGAGATGTCACGGGGGTAATCCAGCACGAATGTCGGTTGGATCAGGTGCGGCTCTACCTGGGAACCCAGCAGGTGGTCTATCAGCTTGCCCCAGGAGTCATCGGGCCTGGCCTCGTACCCGGCCTTGCGCATGGCCTCGCGTAGCGAGTCCGCATCCGGGTGTTCGGCGTAGTCGATTCCGGTATGTTCCCGGATCGCCTGACGCAATGTGATCCGGCGCCAGGGGGGCGAGAGGTCGATCTCGTGGCCCTGGTATGTGATCGTTGTTGAGCCTGTCACCTCGCGTGCCACGTGCTCGAACAATTTTTCCACCAATTCCATCATGCCGTGGTAGTCCGAATAGGCCAGGTAGAATTCAAGTTGGGTGAATTCCGGGTTATGTTTGAAGCTCACCCCTTCGTTGCGGAAGTCCCGCCCGATCTCGTATACGGCGTCGTACATGCCTACCAGCAGCCGTTTGAGGTAAAGCTCAAAGCTGATCCGCAGGTATAGGTCTTGGTGGAGCTGATTATGATGGGTCACGAATGGCCTGGCCGCTGCGCCGCCGTAAACCGGGTGCAGGATAGGTGTTTCCACTTCCAGGAATCCAAGCGAGTCCAGGAAGTCGCGGGTTGCGCGGATGATCCTGGCGCGGGTGCGGAATCTCTCTCTCACATCTGGGTTGACTGCCAGGTCGACGTAGCGCTGGCGGTATCGTTCCTCCACGTCCGAGAAGTCGGTATAGCGCACTACTTTCCCATCCACGACTTTCTCTTTGATGACCGGCAGCGGTGAGAGTGCCTTTGCCAATACTTTCAGCTCCGTCGCCCTGACGGTGATCTCGCCGGTTTTGGTGCGGAAGACTTCCCCGCGCACCTGGACGAAATCGCCCAGGTCGATGTCCTTTTGGAATGTTTTGAATGTGTCCTGGCCGACGTTGTTTTTGTGGATGTATATCTGGATTTTGCCGGACCCATCGTAAATGTCGGCGAATGGCCCGCGTTTGGCGCGGATGCGTCCGCACACGGTCACCTCGACCGGGATGTTTTCCGCTTCGGCGGCGAGGAAGTCGGCTACCGCCTGCGCGGCGGAGTGGGTACGTTCGGTGCGGTTTGGGTACGGATCGATCCCGCGTTGGCGCAATCGTTCCAATTTTTCCAGGCGTTCGCGTTCCAGTTTATTCGGTTCCCACGGCATTTCACGTCCTCGAAAAGTCCTCTTCGATCATGTGTGCGACCTGGCGCCCCATCTCGACGGCGTAATTGGTGCCGCGATCCCAGGGGTATACCTGGCTCATGTTCGCCATGTATACCCCGTGTAGCGGCGTCCTGATCGGCGGTATATGTTCCGAGTGGTTCAGGCCCGGCACCGGTTGTGCGTATCTGGCGCGGAATACCCATTGTTTTGCGATCCAATCGCGCGAGAAGTTGGGGTTGAAGGTGGGCAGCGCCGAGATGAAAAGGTCGGCCAGCTCATCCTCCGGCATCGAGAAGTATTCGTGATCCGGTTGCTCATAGTCGCCCAGGTAGACGATGTGGTGGCCGCCGAAGTACTCCGGTTTGACGAAGTTTGTATGCTCCACGACGGCCAGGAATGGGAATTGGCTTTCGCGTTTGTCGGCGCTGGTGGCCGGCAGGTTCAGCCAGTAGGTACGCGGGAGCAGTCTGTGTTTGAGTGCCAGGATCACGCTGATCGAGCCGGTATAGCGCAATCCGAGTAGTTTCCGGCGGTAGTTATCCGGCAAGGCGGGGATCAGGCGTGCCATCACGTCCGGCGGGGTGGTGCTGAAGATGGCATCATATCGCTCTTCGGCGCCGTTCCCGGCCTCTAGCAGGTAGCCGCCTTCAGGTGCCGGGCGCACTGATTTAACCGGTGTGTTGTAAATTATCCTGGCCCCTTGTGAGAGCACGCGCCGGGCCAGCATTTCCATGAATGCCTGGAATCCGCCGATGAAGGTGCCCAGGCGGGGGCTTCGTTTGTATATCCTGGCCCAGAACCAGGCCATGTTGACTTCTTTGTAAAGCTCGCCGAATTTGCCGATGAGTAACGGGCGCCAGAGTGAGTGGTATGCCTCGCGGCCCATATATCGTCGGAGCCATTCGTCGGCGGTCACGCGCTCGAGCGGTTTCCAATTGCGGCTCAGTCGCAGGTAGATGCCCACCAGGCCGAACCGGAATTTGGCCCAGGGGGATAGGTGCGGGAAGAGCAGTGCCGATATGGCGCTATCCAGCGGGTAGGCCCTGCCCTTGCTCCAGACTGAGGTGATGGGTCGAGGGAAGGTGATTTTATCGCTTTCGCCCAGTTCCCGGATGAAGTTCAGGATGGCGTCGTCGCTTTGGAACCAGTGGTGATAGAATTTTTCCACCGACCAGTCCCAACCGTCCACCCAGAATCCGGCGGAGAGGCCGCCTGGGGCAGGCTCGGCCTCATAGACGGTGACGTGATGCCCCGCCCGCGCCAGGTCGTACGCGGCGGCAAGGCCACCGGCTCCGGCGCCGATTATCGCTACGTTCAATCTTTTGCTCATCCCTCACCTCTGGGCGCCAGTTGTTTTTCGGCTGCGACGATTTCCTCTGCGCGGCGGAAGTCGCGCCAGCTGAGGCCTTTGCGGGCCAGGTAGTAGATGCCCAAAAGGGTTATCGGCAGCCATAGTGCGGCGTGCAAAACCAGTGTGTAGCCGCCCGCGATGTCCTCGTCGACTCCGAATGCGGCCAGAACGGCGATCCCCGGCCAGTCGAATGTGCCCACGTAGCCGGGAGCGCTTGGGATCGTTGTTGCCAGATTGACTACTGCGGTCATCAGCATCAGCACGAAGAAGCTCACTTCAAAGTCGAATGCGTGCATGACGAACCAGTATTTGGTGGTCTCGGTCAGCCAGATGGCAACCGAGGAGATCAGGATCATGAGCATGTCTTGTGGGCTGCGCAGGCTGGTCAGGCCCTCCATGAAGTGGTCGGCCAGTGAGATCGCCGGTTTGCGTGCGGCTTCCGGCAGTATGTTCGCCAGCCCGGTATAGAGCCTGCGGGTTATATCCGGGCGCATTGCGAGCGCGAGGAAGGCCGCCAATGCCCCGAAGAATGCCACTGTGGCCCACACCACGGTCTGATGGAGCCAATTCGGCAGGGGGGCGAAGGGCAACGCCACGAATACGAAGATGAGCATGGTCAATCCGTCGAATATGCGCTCGACTACGACTGTTGCGATGCCGGCCATTACGCTTACGCTTTCGTCGCGTTTTAGCACGTATGCGCGGATCACCTCGCCTGCGCGGAACGGGTATACGTTGTTGCCCATGTAGCCGATCACGACTGTGGGGAACAACGCTCCGAGTGAGATCGGTTTGATCGGGCGCAGCAGGTAATGCCATCGCCATGTGCGTGCCCAAACTGCCAGGAAGTAGACGGCCACGCCCGGTATCAGCCAGGCGTAGCGGGCGCCTTTCACTTCTTCCCACACCCTGCCGAGGTCAAGGCCCTCCAGGGCCTGGTACAGGAACACGGCGCTGATGAGTATGCCGATTCCGAGCCATATCCAGCGTTTCATTCGCGTCATCCGATCTCAGGCGGCCTTCAAGGTTGCGGACGGTATTTTAATATGCAGTGTCGGCCTGTACAAATGCCCCCTGTGGTCACGTGGACGGCCTGGTGCGGCTGTGGGGCGCCCATTGGAGTCCGACTTGCGAGGAGAGCGGCAAATGTGGCGTTAGCGCCTGTATCGGCGTTCGGCGTTCTCGCGTGTGCGTGCGATCTGTTCCTCGCTCAGGTCTCGATCGAAGCTGCGGAATCCGGCCAGTCGGAATCCGTGTCTGGCCGCGATCTCGGCGATCTCCTCGACTCGCCAGGGTTCGATTTCTTTGCCGAGCGTGTAGTCCTCGTAGCGGCCCTCCAGGGCCAGGGCCATTGTCTCGGCCATGCAGGCGTATGTCATTTTCGGCGGGAATCCGAAATCGAAATGGAAGTCCACGTCGCCGGGGACTTCGACTACGCCTCCGTCTATCACCAGTATGTCGTCGCGGGCCTCGATCACGCTCCTGGGCACGTCCCTGGGCCGTGATACGTCACAGATGACGGCGCCGGGTTTGAGCATATCCGGCTCGATTATGCCTTTGAGTGAGCTGGTGGCACTCAGGATCAGGTCTGCCCGGCGTATGTCGGCGATCTGGGTCGAGGTTTCGACCTGGGCGTGATGTCCCTCGCAGTGTTCGCGTACCCTTTCCAATGCGTCCGGACGGCGCCCGATCAGGAGCAATTTCCCCACCTGGCGGGCCATGATCTCGGATGTGATCGAGCCGATGGCGCCTGTGGCGCCGATGACGGCGGCGGTTGCATCCGAAGGTTCGATCCCCATCATGCGACCGGCTTTGTATATGGCCTCGACGGTGACGGCGACGGTATACGAGTCGCCGTTGGTGACCGGGATGTCCAGCCTTTTGGCGATGGTTATCCCCGCATCGCCCACCACCGATGTGAAGGCGCCCAGGCCCAGGATTCTGGCCCCAAGCCGTTCTGCCATGTGGCCGGCGGCGACGATTTTGCGGTAGACGCGCTCCACCGGCAGTTCCAGCATTCTGCGTGGGGTGTAGGGGCAGGCGATGAACCAGCCGCGCAGTTCTTTGCCGGTGGCCTGGGAGCGGATGCCGGTTATTTCGGATATGTAGACCGGTGGGAAGAAGGTGGAAAAGAAGTCTATCTGCCGTTCGGTCAGGTATTTGCCCAGCAGGGGGAATTTCCGTGCCACGTCCTTTTTGGGGTCTATTGGGTGGATGATGAAGGCAAAGGTATCCTCGGTTACCAACTCTCCTCTACCCTTTCACCTTCACGTGGATACAGGCGTGGGTGGTACTTGGTGGGGTACTTGTGGTGGTCGCTATCTTCGTAGCGCACGTCTTTGTCGATCACCCTGTGCTCCGAGGCCAACAGCACCACGTCGGATTCTATCATCCTGGCAGGGTAGACTATCAGGCCGGAACCTATCCGGCAGTTATGGCCCACGCAGCCGCCAAGTACGACCTGGCCGGTATTTTCCAGGCCGTTGGGACCCATTGCTTTCAATTCCAGGCCGGGTGTTGTCTTTTCTGGCCGTGGGCCGTCTTTCGGTTCCAACAGGATGAAGTCGGTGAATGTGGTGCCTGCGCCGATGAAGGAGTTACGTCCGACGACGGTCATTTGCAGGCAGGTGTTTTGGGCGGCGATTGAGTATTCCATGAAGACGCTCATAAAGAGCGCCGCCCGGAAGGGGAAGAAGCAGCCTTTGCCGACCACGCTGAGCATTAGCTGGCAGCCCTGCGAGATGGTCACGTCATCGCCGATGACGCTGTTGACGATGACGGCGCCGGCTTCGATGGTGACGTTATCGCCTATGAAGGTAGGCCCCTGGATCACGACCGATGGGTCTATTGAGGTATTGCGCCCGATGTGGACTACTTCGGAGCAGGAGAGTACCTGGCGCTGTTCGAGCATGGCCTTTGCCAGTATTTTAAGGCGGTAGAGGGTGCTCCTATCGGCCTTTTGCTCGAATCGGCTTCCGATGGCGAAGATGCCGAAGATGATGTTGGCGTAGTACACGTGCACCCATGACTCTATGGAGAGCATGGAGCGATTTGGGAGATAGTGTACCAGGTCGCCGCGCTTTTCGGTGGACATGTAGGCCGGGACGGTGTAGTAGCCCAGCTCGCGGGCCTCGCTATCTATCACGATCGGTTGTGGGTTATCGTCCCAGCCGTTTGGGAAGTACCACAGGCCAATGCGGTAGATGTCGTTGCCGTTGGCGTCCTTATCGGCGACGAATCCGCGTGTGAGCGGCAGGGCGTAGGTGCGATATGCCACGTCGTCGGCTCTGAACGCGGCCTGGCAGGCTTTGCCGGAGGCCATTGCACGGCTCAGGAATTCGCTCAGGAACTCCTCGTCGAAGAACAGGTTATCGCGGTAGGCCAGAACCGGGCCGGTCAGGCCGGGGGGGATGGCGTCTATGGATGGGACCGGCAGCTCTTCGGATACGTAGCCCATTTGGGCCAGTACCTTTTCTGCCACTTCCCGTTGGAAGAGCCATAGTTGTTTGTTGAGCACGTTCAGCTCGCGGGCCGGTTCGTTGAAGGGTGATATGAATCTCTTTTCTTCTATGACGATTCTGAGCAATTTTCCCATGTTTTAGATCTGGACCTCCGGCGTTATCTGCAAGCCTGGCGATTTGGTTTTATCTGCCGTGCTCTTGATAATGTTGTAGCCCACAAACGGCGCTTGAGTCAAATCCGCCCGGTATAGGCACGGGGGGAAATGGGTAAATAAAGGGCAAGGGTGTGTGTTCAACTTTCGTGCAGGAACTCGCGGAGCACTTCGATAAACCGGTCTGGTTCGTCCATCATTATGAAGTGGCCGGCATCCGGGAAGCGTTCGATTCTGGCGTGTGGTACCCCTTTTGCCAGCACGTCTGCCTGGCCGGGGTCTACGATGACGTCTTTATCGCCGTACATGCCGAGAACCGGTACTCGTATCTCGCCCAATCTGGGGCGCAGGTCGGTTTCGCGCAATGTGCCGATGCTTTCAAAGAAGGATTGGACGGTGGTACGCGATATATCGCGGGTGAGCATTTCGTAGACGCCTTTGGCGTCTTTGGCCAGGAAGGGGGCGTATAGGCGGAGGCCTATTTTGAGCGGGACGGATGAGCTGCGTACCAATGCGCCGATGAGTGGGTAGCCGGCCAGTTTGAGCAGTATGTTGAGTGAGGAGCCGTTTATCGGGGAGCCGATGACGGTGATTTTGGTCACGATCTCCGGGTGGCGCAGCGCGACTCCCAGCGATACCGTCCCGCCCATTGAGTGGCCGACCAATGGGGCGGCGACGATTCCGAGCCTATCCATGAATTGTTGTACCAGTTCAATGAAGTCGCTGACTGCGAAGCTTTCTCGCTTATCGCCCGATTCGCCGAATCCCCAAAAGTCCAGGGCATAGGTGCGGAACTCGCGCCCCAGCACCTCAATAGTCCGGCGCCAGAGTGCCCACGAGCCGAGCCAGCCGTGCAAAAGCAGGACGGGTTTTCCCCGTCCGTAGGTTTCGTAGTGTACTATGCCCTGATCGGTTACCAGAGTTGTCACGTCAGGCAGGCCCTCCACTCAGGCGTCGGCTCCGTGAGGAGCCCGCCTGATGCCTTTCATTCCATCTCCTCGAGGATCGAGTACAGAAGCTCCAGCAGTACCTGTTTCACGCTTTCCTTATCGATCGCCACGCAGGGCAGGAGCTTCACGTCGTCCTCGATACGCAACGCGATCCGCAGGTCTTCCGGAGACCAGGCGTCCGGGTGGTCCTGTTTATTGGCTGCCACGACGTATGGTGTGGGTGCGTAGGCTCGGAAGGTTTCGAGGATGCTTTTTGCCTCGCGGAACGTCTCGGGACGGGCGCTATCCACCATGACCACGAAGCCCAGCATCCCCTCCGAGAGAATTTCCCACATGAAGTCGAAGCGCCGTTGACCGGGGGTGCCGAACAGATAGAGCACCAGGTCATCGTCCACCGTGATGCGTCCGAAGTCCATCGCCACGGTGGTGGCTTCTTTGACGTTACGTTCTGCCGAGGTGGTGATCTCCCGGTCGGTGGTAACCACGTCTATTTCGCTGATGGAGCGGATAAACTCCGTTTTCCCCGAGTTGAAGGGGCCGGTGATGACCATTTTGACTGTTTGCATGATTCCTCGCTCTTCCAGATTACTAATTTTACCTCTGGTAGATATTTCAGGCCGCTATAGGGAACGTATGCGGTCTATAAGCCTGGTGACCACGGTCTTCTTGATCTTTGGGCGTTCGGGGCCGCGACGCCCGTTTAGTGGCTGGACCATGCTGGGTGGGCGTACCAGCTCGACCAGCCCGGCTTGCAGAAGGCCGTACACGATCCGCCTGATTTCCATCTCGCTCATGTTATTGGCTTTTGCGATCTGGCGGATCGAGTTTTTGGGATTTATGAATGATACCACCCGCCATTCGTCCACGCTCAGGTTGATGTCGCGCAGGCTGGTGCCGGGGCGGTCTGGGAATTTGAGGGCAAAGTCCAGGTTGGGCAATTCCTCTTGTAGTTGTTCCAGTTCCCGCAATCGGCGGGTGCCCTCGAGTATGACGTTTTCCAGGTCTATTGGGACGGTGATCCTGTCGTCTGGCGGCATCATGCCGTCTTCAAAGCGGAAGTGGCCTTCGTTCCAGGTCAGGAGGTTATAGACTACATCCAGGGTATGCTGTTTGACGCTTTGTAGGATGTCGTCCCTGGTGACGTAGCCGGCGTTGATCAGCAACAGCCCCAGTTCTTTATCGCCCATTGAGGCGGCTTTTTCGCTGATCAGTTTGGCCTGGGCCTCGGTGAGTTTACCGGCCTTGTGCAGGATGTTCGCCAGGTGGCCGTCTTCCTCTACCATGGAAGCGTGTATTAGTTTGCCCTCGCGGAAGGCCATTTGGGCCAATTCTTCCCTGTTGCCCTCTTCATCGGCGTCAGAAGATTCTATGATGAGGGTGCCGGTTTTCCGGGCCAGGTTGATCAAGTTCAGAAGCTGGGTCGTGCTAAAATCCTTCAGGTCGCCTTTGAGCGCCATATATGTTCCCCTGCACTAGACCGACGCCACTATATGGGTTATGTCCAGATAGGTTACCATCCCTTCTTGAATTTGGCTCATTATACACACACTCCACATTCTAGTCAACGATACGTTGCGTGCGATTCCGGGCGGTTGTATAATCTCAACTGAAAGTCTACTCCGTTCGTCTCACGCGAGGTATGAAGATGAAGGTATCGGTCCTGCAAGAGAACCTCTCCAGGGGGTTGAATATCGTCGGGCGGGCGGTATCCTCTCGCAGTGCTCTCCAGATATTGTCGAACGTCCTGGTCAAGGCCGAAGACGGCAGACTCCGGCTGGAAGCGACGAATCTGGAGATGGGGATCGCCTGTTGGGTGGGGGCGAAGGTCGAAGAGGAAGGCGCGATCACCGTCCCGGCGCGGACTTTTTCGGACCTGGTTGGCACGTTGCCCCGCGAGCCGATCTTGCTGCAAACCGATGAGCGCACGGTGACGCTTCACGTCACATGTGGCCCCACGGCATCCAAGATCAAGGGGATCGGCGCGGAGGAGTTCCCCGAAGGGCCGAACTTGCAACCGGATGGCGGCCTGATGCTGCCGGTGGATACCCTGCGTGAGGTGATCGGCCAGGTGGCGTTCGCGGCTGCGACCGATGATACCCGTCCGGTGCTCACCGGCATCCTCGTCCAGATGGATGGGGATGCGCTTAACATGGTCGCCTCCGACGGGTTCCGGTTGGCGCTCAGGAGTGTGGAGATGTCCGGCGAGATCGAGCAGCCGGTGAACCTGATCGTTCCGGCCAGGGCGTTGGTGGAGCTTGCACGTATATGCGGCGATCAAGAGGGCGATGCCGAGATCGTCGTCTCGCCGGATCGCGCACAGGTGCTTTTCCACATGGGGGATGTTGATCTGGTATCCCAGCTGATAGATGGGAAGTACCCCGATTATAGCGCCATCATCCCGACCGATTATGCGACCCGCGTGGTGATCGGCACGGCGGAGTTCCTGCAGGCTTGCAAGCGGGCCGATATTTTCGCGCGTGAGGCGGCCAATACCGTCCGGCTTCACATCACCCCAGGTGGCGGTGGTGAACCCGGCAGGATGGTGATCACCGCGACCTCGCAGGAGACCGGGGAGAATCAGGGCGTGCTGACCGCAGCCGTAGAGGGGGAGGAGATCGAGATCGGGTTCAACGTGCGTTACCTGATGGATGCACTGAACGTGATCTCGACCGAGCAGGTGGCGCTGGAAACCCGTGCGCCTGAGCGGCCCGGCGTGATCCGTCCGGTCGGCGGCGAGGACTTCGTTTACGTTTTGATGCCGATCCAGCTGGCCAGGTAAAAGTGCTTTTTGGGTACTCGTCCCCTTCCTGGGGCTAGACTTTCTTTTCCGACCTGGGGTCCAGGGCGTCGCGCAGGCCGTCGCCGACGAAGTTGATGCTCATCACCGTCAGTATGATCAGCAGGCCGGGGAATATCCACAGCCACGGCGCCTGCTCCAGGTACTGGTAGGCCCCGTCCAGCATGTTGCCCCAACTGGCGGTTGGCTGCCGCACGCCCATACCCAGGAAGCTGATATAAGCCTCCAGCAGTATGGCCGAGGCGACGCCCAACGTCGCCGCCACTATGATGGGCGCCAGGGTGTTTGGTAGTATGTGAACCAGTATGACCCGCCAGTGAGGCGCTCCCATCGCGTGGGCCGCGAGCACGAATTCCTCTTCCTTGAGCGAGAGGAAGCAAGACCGCACGATCCGGGCCAGGTACATCCAGCTGGTCAGCCCGATGATGACGATTATGACTATAACGCTGCCGCTGAAGGTACGTCCCAACAGGTGGACGTCTGGGATGCGCCCACTGAAGAATTTGGACATCACCAGCAGGAGCAATATCGTGGGGATGCTCAACATTGCCTCGGTGATCCGCATCAGCACCGCGTCCAGCAGGCCGCCGTAGTAGCCCGATAGCGCCCCGACGGTGGTGCCTATGGTCACCGCTACCACTGCGGCCAGCAGCCCGATCATGAGTGATATTTGGCCACCGTATATCGTGCGGGCCAGGATGTCCCGCCCGACCGTATCGGTTCCGAACGGATGTTCAGGCGATGGTGGCTGCAGGCGGATGCTGGTATCGTTGTAATTGGCGTAGGCTTCGGAAAATATCAGTGAGCCGATGATGATGTAGAGGAATATCAGGATCAGCGTCACCGTCCCGACGACGGCCATCCGGTGCCGCAGGAAGCGCCGAAGAGTCATGCGCCATAGCGACATGGGCTTGGTCGCGAACCCAATCTCGCCGAATTGTCCCGGAGCTGTTGCGCTTGTGCTCATCCCGGCCTCCTAGGTGTATCGGATTCGAGGGTCGAGCCAGGTGTAGACTATATCGGTCAGCAGCTGAAAGACTACCACGGCGACCGATATGAGCATCAGCAGGCCCATCAGGACGGGGTAATCCATCCGGGTAAGGTGATCCAGGAACAGGCGCCCCATTCCCGGCCAGGCAAATATCCTCTCGGTCACCACCGCGCCACCCAGTAGCAGTGGCAGGTCCATGCCGATGATGGTCACGAGCGGCAACGCAGCGTTCTTGAGGGCGTGTACGAACAGGATGCGCCGTTCGGAGAGGCCTTTGGCCCGCGCGGTGCGGATGTAATCGGAGTTGATAACTTCAAGCATGTTGGAGCGGATGTAGCGGCTATATGAGGCGATGCTGATCAGGGAGATGCTGGCGACCGGTAACACCATGTGCCAGGCTACCTGAGCGACGGTCTTGCCGGCAGCCGGCTCGTACATGCCCACGGTGGGCAGGTACGGCAGGCCCCAGGCCCTGAAGTTCACCGCGAAGATGTACATGAGCATCAGCGCGATCCAGAATATGGGCATCGAGTATGTCACGAATGCCAGCGCTGTGATGATGTGATCGAAAAGCGAGTACTGCTTGATGGCCGAGTAGACGCCGATGAAGAGTGATACGACGATGATGACGATCTCGGATGTGATCATAAGCAGCAGGGTGTTGGGGATGCGCTCGGCGATGACCTGCATGGCGGGCTGTCTGGTGACCAGGGAGTTGCCGAAATCCCCGCGCAGGACGCCTTTTCTGGTGCCGTATTGGTCGCCCACCCCATCGCCGTCAACGTCTATCAGCACCCAATCGTTGCCGATCAGCCAGTAGAGATACTGTACCAGCACGGGTTGATCCAGGCCCAGTTGACGTCGCAGGCGCTCGCGGTCTTCTGATCGGGGTGGTCTGCGCCCGCCGAGGGTTGCCAGTGGGTCGCCGGATGCTTGCATCAGCACAAATAGCACCACGCTGATTATGAACAGCAATGGGATCGCCTGTAGCACTCGCCGGATGATATATCGGCCCATATCCCCCTTCCCTCAAAAGGATACAACCATCATTTCCGGGGCCAAATGCGATATAGGGGCGGCACCGTGGCCGCCCCTACCGGGAGGTGAGGTAAGCGTTACGTCGCTCTACTCCGCGATGTCCCACTCATAGCAGTTCCAGAACGGGGTGGCGCCGTTGAGCGCCAGGTTCTGGACGCGGGTGTTATAGGCCCACAGGTCGGGGTCATGCCATACGCCGACCCAGACAATATCCTGCGAAAGCAGCTCGTCGATCTGGTGGAACAGCTCGACACGGGCATCGTAGTCAACCGTGCGGGCCTGTTCTCGCAGCAAAGCGTCCACTTCCTCGTTGCAGTAGTGCGACCAGTTGGCGCCTTCCGGATTCTCCTCGGATGGGATCTCGGAGCACAGGAAGTAGTTGGTATCGGGATCGGGGAATGCCGGGTTCTGCGACCATTGGGCGATGTCGAACTGGCCGGTTGCGATAGGTCCGCCGGCAGCGTAGCTGTTCCAGAAGATGTCGTAGGATGGGTTCTCCAGCGTCAGGCCGATGCCGAGTTCCGCGAACTCCTGCTGTACGATGACCTGGGTATCCATCCTGACCTGGCGCGGCGGAGTCAGGTAGCGCAGCACCAATTCCACTCCGTCTTTATCGCGGGTGCCGTCCCCGTTGGTGTCAACCCAGCCGGCCTCGTCCAGCAACCGGGCGGCCTCTTCTGGGTCGTACGGGATCGGCTCGACGTTGGGGCTGGCGTATGGGGTATTCTCCCAATAGCTGGCGGGCGGATAGGTGCGGCCAAGCAGCAAGTCCTCGGTGATCCGCCATCGGTCGAATGCCATTACCAATGCCCGCCTCACGTTCACGTCCAGCATGGCGGGGTGCGCGGTCTCCGGGTCGAGGTTGAAGAACCAGGCCTCATTGTAGCCGGATGGCACCAGGACGATGTTGATATAGCCGGTTTCCTCCAGCTGGGGCACGTCGGAATAAGCGATGAAAGTCCCCATATCGGCGTCGCCGGAGAGCAAGGCGGCTATTTGGGATGCGTCATCGGGCACTATGCGGATGAATACGCCATCCAGGATCGGCGCCGGGCCGAAGTAGTTCTCATTGCGCTCGAAGTAGATGTGCCCGCCGGTTTCCCACTCCTTGAACACGAACGGGCCGCTGCCGACCGTGGGGGCGCGGTTCCAGGCGGCGTTATCCAGCGTCCCCTCTTCCTCGAAGACCGGTCGCAGTACATGCTCCGGCAGCACGTAGGTGAAGAGCGTTGCCAGCCACGGCGCGAACGGCTCCACGAAGGTCACAACCACCGTGCGCTCATCCGGTGCCTCCACGCCGGCGATGATGTCTTCCTCGTACGGATAGCGGGAGATCGGGGTGTTGGCATCGCTGGTGATCATCTCGTAGGTGAAGACGAAGTCGTCGGCGGTGATCGGCTCGCCATCTGACCAGGTGATGTCATCGCGCAGGTGCAGCGTGATGACGGTGCCGTCCTCACTTATGCCGCCGTTCTCGATACTCGGTATCTCGGTCACCAGCACCGGGTGGGGGTTAAGGTCTTGATCGTAGTCCCACGCGCCCACCAGGTAAAGCTCCTTTGTGATTATGGCGAACCACATGTTGGAGTACATCGGGTTGAGGTTATCCGGCTCCTGGGTGTAGATGATGGTGACGATCTTCTGATCTTGGGCTGCTGTGGGGGTGACCAAACCGGCCAGTACGGCAAACGCAACCGCCAGGACAAGCAAATGCTTGCCTTTCATCGCAGTCACTCCTTTCACAGAAGGTAAGCCAGGGAGAAAAACCACAGATATGATACAATAGTTTGACCCTGGTGATCAACCCCTGGCGTGGTTCGGCGGGCTGATCCGCCGAGCGCTGAAGCGCCCGGCTACTGTCGAGAAGTCCCTGTGGGACTGGATTGCAGCCCCCTGTGGGGCTTTTCGTCCGCTGGGCCGGTGTTTCAACGCCGGGCGTTGGGGGCCACCGGGTTGGCTCGCCGGGGCTGATCCGCCGAGCGCTGAAGCGCCCGGCTACTGCCGAGAAGTCCCTACGGGACTGAACACAGCCCGTGGGGCTTTTGCGTCTGCTAGCCCGGTGTTTCAACGCCGGGCGTTGGGGGCCACCGGGTTGGTTCGCCGGGCG
>JALXEW010000187.1 GCA_027069285.1 Ardenticatenia bacterium
CTAGACGGGTCACCCTCTCCCCGTCTCCGCCCGGTGTTAAAACACCGGGCTATGGGGAGAGAAGCCCCACAGGGGCTGCGCCGCCGGTTCGCCTGGTGTCGAAACACCGGGCTGGGAGGCGAGAAACTCCAGAGGAGCCGGGCTTCCATAGTCCCGGAGGGACTTTGCGGCGGTAGCCTGGTGCTTCAGCACCAGGCGATCTCAGCAGCGCTGGACGGGTCACTCTCTCCCCGTCTCTTTGCGGCGGCGGGCCTCCGTGCAGTTCCGACAATCGGCAACCCTGGGTACGATACGGAGGAAATGAGACATCAACAGATCGCCACCGTTTCCGAAGACTCGAAACGACGTATCCTGAACGCGCTGAACGTGATGTACGGCCCTCGGCGTGCCGAAAGGTGTATGGGCCGGGTATTCAGGCTTCTGGATCAGTTCGAGAGACGTCCGGCCAAATACCCACCTGCCGAGCGCCTCACCGAACGTGACGTGGTTCTGATCACATACGGCGACCTGCTGCGGCGCCCCGGTCAGGCCCCATTGGCGACGCTCTACGACGCCCTCACAACCTATCTGAGGGGAGCGATCAGCGCAGTCCACATCCTCCCGTTCTTCCCCTACTCGTCTGACGATGGATTCGCCATTATAGACTATCTGAAGGTCAACCCGGAGTTGGGCGATTGGTCGGACGTGCACCGAATAGGTCGTGAATTCCGGCTGATGGTGGACGCCGTGATCAATCACATCTCCTCGAAAAGCCCGTGGTTCCAGGCGTTCCTGGCCGACGACCCAACCTATCGCGATTTCTTCATCGTGGTAGACCCGGATACCGACCTGTCAGGTGTCACCCGCCCGAGAACCACCCCGCTCCTGACCAGAGTCACGACCGCCGCAGGCGAAAAATGGGTCTGGACTACATTCAGCGCCGACCAGATAGACCTCAATTACGCCAACGAGGACGTCCTGCTGGCGATGCTGAGGGTGATCCTGGAGTACGTCCGGCACGGCGCCGAGATCATCAGGCTGGATGCCATCGCCTACCTCTGGAAGGAGATCGGCACCTCGTGCATACACCTGCCGCAGGCACATGCCTTTGTGCAATTGCTACGCGCAGTTCTGGACATTGTGGCGCCGGACGTGCTGATCATAACCGAGACCAACGTCCCACATGAGGAGAACATCTCCTACTTCGGCGACGGCACCAACGAGGCCCAAATGGTCTACCAGTTCTCACTCCCGCCGCTGATCGTCCACACCTTCCTGGTGGAAAACGCCCGTGCACTTTCCGATTGGGCCTCTACCCTGCGAAAAGTTTCCGATACGGCGACTTTCCTGAATTTCACCGCCTCGCACGATGGGATAGGCGTCCGCCCGGCCACCGGTCTGCTCACCGACGAGCAGATCCAGGCTTTAGTCGAGATGACCAAAAGGCGTGGGGGGCGCGTCTCGTATAAAACTAACAGCGATGGCTCCCAAAGCCCATACGAGCTGAACATCACCTACTTCGATGCCATATCCGACCCGTACGCCGACGAAGACCCCGAAACCCAGGTGAGTCGCTTTCTGGCATCGCAGGCGATCATGCTGGCGTTTGCCGGGGTGCCGGCGGTCTACTTCCACAGCCTGCTCGGCTCCCGCAACTGGACTGAGGGCGTGGCGATCACCGGTCGCGCCCGCACTATCAACCGCCAAAAGCTCGATTACGATGCGGTACGGGCCGAGCTTGAAGATCCCGCCTCGACGCGCCACAAAGTCTTCACTCGCTACCGGGAAATGATCCTCAAACGAACTGCACACCGGGCATTCCATCCAAATGGGCCACAGCGTGTGCTCAGGCCCAACGAGGCGGTGTTTTCCCTGTTAAGGATCTCGCCCGAGGGTGACGAGCGCATCATCGCGCTTCACAACGTCTCTGGGCGCACGCAAACCGTCATGCTTGATGAGCAGTCGGTCGGGATCGAAAACGTCCGCAGCCTGCGCGATATAATCTCCGGCGAGGAGTACCCCTGGCCGCTCAAGTTGCAGCTCGACCCATATCAGGTAGCCTGGCTGCTGTGCGGATAGCCCCGTGATCCTCTCGCAGGTCATTGGGCATAGCCGGCTATTTTAGTGTCTGGTGAGCTTTGACGAGTCAACCTCGTGCGGATACCATTGAGCAGGTTCGGGATCGCGTTGTTAAGGAGGGACTCGATATGCGCATCCTGACGGCGGACGATGTCCGCGCGGCGGTCCCCATGCCCGACGCCATAGAGGCCGTCAAGAGCGGCTTCATCGCCCTCTCGACCGGACGGGCTGAGGTACCGCTGCGACCGGTGCTCAAGACCCCCAAAGGCGTGACCCTCTACATGCCCGCCTACCTTCACGGGGAACCGTTCAGCGTAGTCAAAGTCGTCTCGGTATACCCAGAGAATCCATCTCGGGACCTGCCAACCGTGATCGCAGCCGTGCTGGTGCTGGATGCCGAAACCGGTGAGATATTGGCGCTTATGGACGGGACATCATTGACCGCGATCCGTACCGGCGCCGCGTCCGGCCTGGCAACCGATCTGCTCGCCCGTCCGGACGCGAGGATACTGGGTGTGATCGGCGCCGGAGTCCAGGCGCGGACACAGGTCGAGGCGGTTTGCGCCGTGCGGCCAATCGAGGAAATACGCATATACAGCTTGGCGGGCGCCGAGGAAATGGCCGACGAGATAAGAGACCTCTACGAGGCGAGGGTGATCGTCGCCGAAAGCGCCCATCAGGCCCTGGAAGGCGCCGATGTGATCGTGGCCGCCACCAATAGCAAGACCCCTGTCGTCCGTAAAGTCGACGTTTCGCCTGGGACGCACATAAACGGGATCGGCTCATTCACGCCGGAGATGCAAGAGGTGGCCGATGACGTGGTTGCCGTGGCAAAGATCGTGGTAGACCATCGGGAAAGCGCCTGGGCCGAGGCCGGAGATTTGATCATCGCGCGGGATAAAGGGGTCATCTCGGAGGATGACGTATACGCAGAGATCGGCGAGCTAGCCGCCGGACTCAAGCCGGGCAGGAGCGACCCGGATGAGATCACCTTTTTCAAATCAGTGGGCAACGCGGTACAAGATGCGGCAGTCGCCGCGCGGGTCGTGGCCGTGGCATTTGACCGGGACATCGGGAGCCTGGTGGACCTCTAGATGCTGAGACGTGAATTCCTGGAGTTGCTCCAGGTTAGGGTCGTTGATTTTGCCGATTCCCTTTCGACTCCCAACGGTGATTGGGTTGTCAAAGGGTTCATAGACGTCGCGAGGAACGTATACCCTATTCCGTCGGATACGAAAGTGATATCCAAAATACTGGAGCTTACGCTATTGCCGTTGCTGGAAGATTTTGCCGGGGAAAACCGTTTGAGGATGATCGCTGCGAAGAGGCAGAACTTCTACCCCGATCTCAGTTTCATCGACGACTCTGGAAACATATTTGCCCTTGACCTGAAAAGCACATATCGTATCGGCGCGAACAGGGTTAGTGGCATGACTTTAGGAGCTTTCACCGGATACTTCAGGGATCGGAAAAGTAAGAAGAATATCATGTTCCCATATGGTGCCTATAGCGGGCATTTTGTCCTGGGCATAATATACTCAAAGGGGATGGAGGCTGCCGTGGGGAGACGAAGTTTCTCGCCGGATGAGGTTGATGACATCCCTTCGGTGCTCAGGGAGCTTTGTTTCTTTGTGCAGGATAAATACCGAATCGCATCCGATAGGCCTGGTAGTGGGAACACGAAAAATATCGGCTCGGTGACCAATGTGGAGGCATTGATAGCGGGAAAAGGGCCATTTGCCCGGCTTGGTGAACATGTTTTCGACGATTATTGGATGGGATATATGACGAAAGACATGGCGCGTGCAGCCGGGTTGCCGGCTCCCCCTTACCATAATCTGGAAACATACTTTAGGTACAAGGGGATGGAAGGGTGAATAGCGATACGTTTTTGCCCAGGCGGATTGAGAAAGTGACGGTACCGCCGATAAAGTGCCAGGGCATTAAAACGAAGCTGATTGACTTTATAGCGCGTAATATCCTATGGGATGGCTCCGGTCGATGGATAGAGCCTTTTCTGGGGTCTGGCGTGGTGTTATTCAACATACGGCCCCGCCGGGCCATAGCCGCAGACGTGAATCCCCATATCATCAGATTCTACAAGGCACTTTATGAGCGGGAACTGACGCCGGAGATCGTGAAGGATTTTTTGACCTCCGAAGGTGCCAAATTAGCAGCTATAGGCGAGAGGTACTACTACGAAGTGAGGGATAGGTTCAACGAGGACCACGCACCGTTAGATTTTCTCTTCCTGAGCAGAGCCGGATTCAATGGTATGATGCGCTTTAACAGGAGTGGTGCATTTAACGTGCCTTTCTGCCGCAAGCCTGAGAGGTTCAGGAAAAGCTATGTGACTAGAATAGTCAACCAGGTTGCGGCTGTGCAGCGACTGATGGAAGGAGTGGACTGGGAATTCAGGACCGCAACCTGGCAGGAAACGTTGAGCCTGGCGCGGCCTGGTGACTTCGTATACCTTGATCCACCATATGTGGGTCGCAGCACGGATTATTACTCACGGTGGTCTCAAGAGGACTCGGAGGGATTGGCACGGGCCGCCAGGGCATTGCCGTGTGGCTTCGCACTCTCCATGTGGAAGGAGAACAGATACCGGCGGAACGGTCATCTCGACCTGTGGGAGTCGTTTACGGTCGAGCGAACTTTTTCGCATTTCTATCATGTGGGACCCACAGAGGAGCTACGTAACGCGGTGATCGAGGCCCTGCTGATAAAAACCGGATATGAAGCCGAGCCGGGTGATCTGCCCACCTGGCCGGTTCAGTTGAGCCTGAGCCTTACGAGTTGATCTGGAGATGCAGATGTTGCCGAAAACTGCCGATATAGTGATCGTCGGAGGCGGTGTGATGGGCGTCAGCACTGCCTATCACCTGGCAAAGCGCGGAGCCGGGAATGTTGTCCTGCTGGAACGCGACTCATTCTTCGGCAACGGCGCCACCGGACGTTGTGCCGGAGGTGTGCGACATCAATTTTCCACCGAGGTCAATATCCGCCTCTCGCTGAAGAGTCTGAAGATGCTGGCCGATTTCGAG
>JALXEW010000188.1 GCA_027069285.1 Ardenticatenia bacterium
GCCGCCTGCCGTCCGGCGAAAACGCCACTCTCAGCACCCTACTCCCATGCCCCTTCAGCACCCGCAGCTCCCGACCACCCACCACATTCCACAGCCTCACCGTCCCATCATCCGACACGGAGGCCAGCAGCCTGACGTCCGGCGAAAACGCCACGCTACTTACAGGACCCAAACGCCCCTTCAGCTCCCGTAGCTTCCGACCGCTCTTCACATCCCATATCCTCACCTCCCCACCATGCGACGCGGAGGCCAGCCGCCTGCCGTCCGGCGAAAACGCCACACCATATACACTCCACTTATGCCCCTCCAGCACCCGCAGCTCCCGCCAAGACGATATATCCGGCAGCTTCACATCCACAGGTTCGGGGGGCGATGGCTGCGGCTGCGGTTTGATACCCACCGGTCCCTTGCCCAGGAACCGGCGTATATCCCGGATCAGCTGCCGCACGGCAGCCTCGTAGTCCCGCCTGGCATCCGCAAATTGCACTCCGGCAAGCTGAAGCGGGATCGCCGTCCGCTCATCACCGCGACACATGATCGGGAAGCGCCTCTTGCCATGCGTCTCGGCGAACGAAAGTTCGTGCCTCACCCATTCCGACTCCTTGGCGTCCGGCGAGAGTATGACCACCAGGCAACCGGCCTCGGTTATCGCCCTCTCAATTTCCTTCTCCCACGCCTTGGTGCCTACCGGGATGTTGGTTACGTCAATCCAGACGGTGAGGCCCGCCTTTTCCAGGTCGGCCTTGAGGCGGCGCATGAACTCGGTATCTTTGCGACTGTAGCTGAGGAATATATCGGCCATTTGCAGGTTCGCATTCGATTCCGCGCACGGGTATATGATAGCCCACGATCATCGGCGGCGCCAAACGACAAGTCCGGGCATCGGCTCCCCAGTATGACACGCCCGGACGCCCTTGCCGGTGGATAAATTTGGCGCAGCGCGCCGCGTGTGGTATACAAAAGGCACATTACTCTGGGCGCGGTTTACCTCACGTAACGGGGGCGTGCCATGCTTCATTACGACCGCCAGGTTACTACCATCTGCCCTTACTGCGGCGTCGGCTGTAACCTGAATCTCCACATCAAAGATGACCGTATCGTGCGGGTCACCTCGTTCTACGATCACCCGGTGAATCGCGGGAATCTGTGCGTCAAGGGCCGATTCGGGCTGGAATACGTGCACCACCCCGACCGATTGACCACCCCGCTGATCCGCCGGAACGGCAGGTTGGAGCCGGCCTCATGGGATGAGGCACTCGGCCTGGTCGCGGAGCGCCTTAACGCGATCAAGGCGGAAAGCGGGCCGGATTCCATAGCGCTGCTATCCTCGGCCAAATGCTCAAACGAGGATAACTACCTGATGCAAAAGCTGGCCCGCCAGGTGATCGGCACACATAACATAGACCATTGCGCCCGCCTCTGACACAGCAGCACCGTAACAGGCCTCGTGCAGGCCTTCGGAAGCGGCGCAATGACCAATTCAATCGGCGATATGCTGCAGGCCAGGGCATTCCTGATCATCGGCAGCAACACAACCGAACAGCACCCGATCATAGGCCTCCAGATCAAGCGGGCAGTGCGACGGAATGGCGCCAAGCTGATCCTGGCCGATCCGCGCAAGATCGAACTGGCGCAGTTCGCGACAATCCACCTTCAGCACGAAGGCGGTACCGACATCCCGCTGCTCAACGGCCTGGCCTACGTGATCCTGGACGAGAATCTGCAGGACGACGAGTTCATAGCCACCCGCACCGAGAATTTCGAAGCCTGGCGGAAAGTCGTAGAGCAATATCCGCCAGATGAGGTGAGCAAAATAACAGGCGTCCCGGTGGACGATATAGTGGCAGCCGCCCGTATGTACGCTACGAATAAGCCCGCCGCCATCCTCTACGCTATGGGCATCACCCAACACATCGTCGGCCACTATAACGTGACCGCCCTGGCCAATCTGGCCATGCTCACGGGCAACGTCGGAGTTCCAGGCGGCGGCGTGAACCCACTACGCGGCCAGAATAACGTCCAGGGCGCGTGCGATGTGGGCTGCCTGCCTAACGTCTATCCGGGCTACCAAAAAGTCACAGACGAGGAGGTCCGGGCTAAATTCGCCAACTTCCACAGCAACGAGCAACCACCCGCCAAAGTCGGCCTGACCGTCATCGAGATGATGAACGCCATGCTCGAAGGCAAAGTCCGGGCCATGTACATCATGGGCGAAAACCCCGCCCTGAGCGACCCGGATTCCAACCATGTGCGCCGGTGCCTGGAAGCCTGCGAGTTCCTGGTCGTCAACGAGATATTCCTGAGCGAAACCGCCCAGATGGCCGATGTGGTGCTACCTGCAGCGGCTTCGGTCGAAAAAGACGGGACGTATACCAACACCGAACGCCGGATACAACTGGCACATAAGGCACTTGACCCACCCGGCCAGGCAAAACCAGACTGGCAAATACTATGCGAGCTCGCCAAACGCATGGGGGCACCGGAGGACGAATGGTCATACTCGCACCCATCAGAGATCATGGAGGAAATCGCGGCGGTATCCCCGATCTACGGCGGGATCAGGTACGAGCGATTGGAACCGGTCGGGCTGCAGTGGCCCTGCTGGGCGCCCGAACACGGCGGGACGCCGATCCTGCACGTGGGACGATTCACTCGCGGCCTCGGCTACTTCACACCGGTTCACCATCAACCCGCCGATGAGCTGCCCGATGATGAATACCCCTTCATGCTCACAACCGGGCGCCTGCTCCAACACTGGCACACCGGCACGATGACCCGTCGCGTGGGCGGGCTGGACTACCTGGTGCCGGAGGAACTGGTCGAGATCAACCCGATAGACGCCGAGAAGTTGGGCATCGAGGACGGCGATTGGATCAGGGTATCATCCAGGCGAGGCGAGGTGGTCGCCAGGGCGCACGTCTTCGATAGGCCACGTCCGGGCCTGGTCTTTATGACATTTCACTTCGCCGAGGCACTCGGCAACGTGCTGACCAACGCCGCTTTAGACCCCATCGCCAAGATTCCGGAATACAAAGTGTGCGCCGTAAAGGTGGAAAAACTGGATAGTCCACCGGAATAAACCAGGCACCAACGGAGTTCCCATCCTCCCTTCATCACCAGGGGCGGCCTCCGGGCCGCCCCGTCGGGTTTACCGCCCGCCCATGACCATACGGCCATCCCTGACCATAGGGTCATTGGTCGCCAACCGCGAATGAGATATACTGGGTTTTCAAAGCAACGCATTAAGGAGTACGTCAACATGGCGGAATTCCCCGGCAAAGGCAAGGTCGCCGTCCTCAAAACCACACCCGAAACCGTGTTGCAGGACTACGGCGAGTTGATGCGCCTGGCAGGCTACGAGGAGGCACTGCCAAAAGATAAAGACACAATCCTCAAGATCAACATCTCCTGGGACACATGGTACCCGGCATGTTCTACCACGCCCTGGCAGCTGGAAGGCGTGATCCTGGAACTCCAACGCGCCGGATATAAAAGACTGATCGCGTGCCACAATGATACCGTGGTTGTCAACGCGCGTGAGGGCGAGCGTAACAACAAACATCTCTACGTCACCGAGAAGTACGGGCTGGAAAACTGGCACCTTTACGAGCCACAATTCAAATGGGTGCGCTACGAACCTAAAGAGCCATTCCTGGTGCTGGATCGCATATATCCGGATGGCGTCTACATCCCGGAAGTATTCTACGGGCGTAACATCATCCAGCTGCCCACCGTCAAGACCCATGTATTCACCACGATCACCGGCGCGATGAAGAATGCCTTCGGCGGCCTGCTGAACCGCCAGCGACACTGGACACATAGCGCCATCCACGAGACGGTGGTAGACCTTTTGCAGATACAGCAGGATATTCACACCGGCATCTTCGCAGTGATGGATGGCACATTCGCCGGCGATGGTCCAGGCCCGCGTGCCATGCGCTGGCACGAGAAAGATATAATCCTCGCATCAGCCGATCAGGTGGCAATCGACGCGATCTCCGCAAAGCTACAGGGCTTCGACCCGATGTCACTGGACTTCATACGGCTGGCGCACGAACGAGGACTCGGCATCGGTGACCCGGGCCAGATCGAGATCGTCGGGTACGACATTTCGCAAGAGCCACCCTGGAACTTCGTCCAGGAGGACACCTTCGCCAGCAAGGGCCAGAAGATGATATACCACGGCTGGCTAAAGGGATTCGAGTGGCTGCTATTGCGCACCCCACTGGTGCCGTGGTCGTATTTCGCATCCAATTTCTACCACAACGTATACTGGTATCCGTTCGTCGGGCGCCCCAGAGTCAGGGCCGCGCTGGAAACCAAGTGGGGGCGGCTATTCAAGCGCTATGGAGATGGCGAGGTAGTCATGCCGGGCATGGACCCGGAAACCGTGGCGGTCGCCCTGGGGGGGATCGCCGTGGCCGGCACGGCGCTATTTTTGGGCGCGTCGCTATTGCTGGGACGACGTAGGGGCAGGAAGCGACAATAAAAAGGCAGGCGCATCATGGCAGACCCCATCAGATTCGGCACGGTAGGCTCGCCCTACGGAGCGCCTAAATCCGGCACCCCGGCAGCGATAGCATATGCCCGCAAGCTCGGCTTTGACCATCTGGAGATCGCATGGGTACATAGCGTCCGCATATCGGACGAGGGCTGCTTCAAAATCCGAGAGGCCGCCGCCGAATACGACATCACCCTTAGCATCCACGCGCCCTACTTCATAAACCTGAACAGCCAAACACCAGATGCCATGGCAAAAAGCGATGCCCGTCTGCTTGCCGCCGCCAGGCGGGGATACCTGGCAGGCGCCACCGACATCATATTCCACCCCGGCAGCTACCACGGCCAGCCACCGGAGCGCGTCTACCTGCGGATCAGGGAGAAATTGGCCGAGATCCGAGGGATACTGGACGACGAGGGGGTTAACGTCACGCTGCGCCCGGAAACTATGGGGAAAACCGCCGTCTTCGGCACCCTGGAAGAGGTGCTGCGCCTGAGCAGTGAGATACCGGGCGTGATGCCCTGTATCGACT
>JALXEW010000189.1:0-10386 GCA_027069285.1 Ardenticatenia bacterium
GTCTATGAATGGGGACAGTTGAGTGGCGGGAATACCAAATTGGCGATCCTGAATACCGACGGCACCGGCTGGCGCCAGCTGACTATGAACGTGCCCATAATCGGCGGCGGAACCGGATTCGGCTCCGAACAACATCCGGCCTGGGCGCCCGATGGCCTCAGATTGGCGTTTGACGCCACCGAGCTGGATATGGAGGCCGGGCGATTCGTGAATCGCCTGTACATATTCCACTTTGACAATCCCGCCACCGACGAGAATGAGGAGCAGATCGAGCCGATAACATCCGGCGAGACGTGGGACTGCTGGCCCTCATGGTCGCCTGACGGCGGTAGGCTGGTGTACGTCGAACGGAGAGGCGAGCGTGGCACGCTGGATAGCAGCACCGACCTGCGCATCATGGATATGCGGTATGGCACCGTGGTTCAGCTGACGACCGATGGCGATGCCGTGATCGAGAGTTCCCCTGATTGGTCTCCAGACCCCGGCAAGCCTTTCATAGTGTTCGAAGGCGCCTCGGCGGATGAATTGCCGGAAAATCCCCGTGAGCTGGACGTTTACGATAGCGACATCTACGTCATCAACGTGGACACTTCGGAGGCGTTCCTGCTGTGGGATACCGATGATCGGGCTATGTTGCCCAGGTGGTCACCGGATGCGCGCTTCATCTTCTTCACAGTGCATACCTGGGATAATAGGTGGCAGGTGATGCTTTACGACACCACTACCGGCTCGGTGTACCAGGTGCCATCAGATTACCGATACAACTTCGCCTACGATTGGAGATTGCCCTGACCTGGAGCATCGGGCTTGTGGCTGTTTTTCGGGTCGTAAAGGCGTCTGGCTTCTATGACCCCTTTCACTTCCTCGAAGCGGCTTAGTATATAAGTGAGCTGATTGAGGTCTGGAACTTCAAGCGTGAAGTGACAGACGGCTATGACATCCTGTGAGTTGACCGGGATACTAACGTTCGAAAGCCCAACCCCACGTTCTGCTGCCACCGAGGCCAAATCCTGCAGCAGTCCCACCCTATTTTGGGCCACTACTTCGACCGGCACCGAGTATAGCTTGCGCTTCTCCTTTTCCCCCCACCATATTCTGACCAGGCGTTCCTTTTCCCGGATGTTAATGATATTGGGGCACGAGGCGCGGTGGACTATTATCCCTCGTCCGCGTGAGATGTATCCCACTATCGGGTCTCCGTGGACAGGTCTACAGCACTTGGCCAGCTGCATCAGCAATCCTTTGGAGTCCCCACCTATGCCGAGGACGATGGAGCCTTCCAGGTCCGGCTCTTCCATCGTCTTCGCCAACTCCGGTGGTAGCACGATCTGATCCTGGGGGACGCTCTCTTGCTCCTGCTCCGCTTCCAGTATGCGATTGGCTATCTGCGTCTCGGTTATGTTCCCGGCGCCGACTGCCGCCAGGAAGTCATCCACCCTCAGCTCCTGGGTACGCTTGCTCCGGTATTTTTCAAAAAGCGCCGCCACATCCTCGTATTTCATGGAGCGGCGGTCCATGCGTCGCAACACCCTATCCACCGCCTCTTTGCCCTGGGCGATCCTCTCCTGACGCCTGCGCCTGCGCCACCACTGCCTGATCTTGGTGCGGGCGCGTTTGGTATAGACATATCCCCTGGATTCGTCCAGCCAATAGTAACTTGGCCCGCCGCGTTTGGCCGTGAGTATTTCCACCTTATCGCCGGATTTGAGCTTATACGTGAGGGGCACGGGCCTGTCGTTGACCCGTGCCCCCCGGCATCTGTGGCCGATCTCGGTGTGGACACGGTATGCAAAGTCAATGGGAGTGGCGCCTTCTGGCAGGTCGAAGACGTCGCCTTTTGGCGAAAGCACGTAAATACGATCCTGGAAGAGATCATGTCTGACCGCCTCCAGGAATTCTTCCGGGTCTGGATAGTCTTTACCCAGCGAGAGGACTTCCCGTATCTTCTCCAGCCGATCTTCCAGGTCTCTATCGCGGCCTCGCATTCCCTCTTTGTAGCGCCAATGGGCGGCTATGCCGTACTCGGCCTTCCAGTGCATCTCATAGGTGCGTATTTGCACCTCCAGTTTCTCGTCTTTGCCGGTTATGACGGTGGTGTGCAGGCTTTTGTATGTGTTATCCTTCGGGGCGGCTATGTAATCGTCGAATTCGCTGCTTATCGGGCGCCACAGGCCGTGGACAATGCCCAGCACCTGGTAGCAAGTCGCCTCATCGTCCACGATGATGCGAACTCCGTGTATGTCGTAAACGCGCTCAAGCGGGATCTTCTTGCGTTGCATCTTGCGGTATATGCTGTATATATGTTTTGGGCGTGCCTCGATGGTCGCCTCGATCCCGGCCTTTTCCAGTGCCTGGCGCAGTCTATCGGTGACGCGCTTGAGGTACTTCTCGCGATCCAGCCTGGTAGATTCCAGCTTTTCGACGATCTCTCTGTATTTTTCCGGTTCCAGGTAGCGGAAGCTGAGGTCTTCCAGCTCGCTTTTCAACTTCCACAACCCGATCCTTTCAGCCAGGGGGGCGAATATATCCAACGTTTCCCTGGCATTGGCGAGCTGGCGGTCATGCGGCAGCGAGGCCAACGTCCGCATGTTATGGAGACGGTCGGCCAGCTTGATCAAGATCACCCGCGCGTCATCGCCCATCGCAAAGAGCATGTTGCGGAGGTATTCCGCGTTTTGCTCCTCTTTGGACTTACGCCTTTGGAACCTGGCCTGTCTGGGGATTCTGGTGATCTTGGTCACTCCGGCCACTAAAGAGGATACTTTCTCGCCGAACTTTTCCCTCAGCTCCTCCTCGGTGACCTCGGTTTCTTCCAGAACGTCATGCAGGAGCGCCGCCGCAATGGCCTGGGCGTCCATACGGAGGTCGATCAGGATACGGGCCGTGGCGACGCAGTGGGTGAAGTAAGGCTCACCGGAGATACGCTTTTGGCCCTCGTGAGCCTGTTGCGCGAACAGGTATGCGCGTTTCACCAACTCCCGCCCCTGCGGAGGAATATCCTGGGGCAGCTCTGCAAGGAAGGCTTCCAGATCGGACTGCATGGCGACTTCGGCCTCGTTCAACTCCCACCGCAGGTGAGTATAGCTCCAACCCGGCGCCCTGCCCACTCGATCACACTGCCAGGTGGGAGCCGATTCCGAAAAAACGCTGGACGGCCTGGATGTGATCGTTTATGATAGGTAACATATTTTTGGGAAAATGCGTCCCGAAAGGGGGAAAAGTGACGATAACCGTTGCCGTTTTCGGTGGCTCGGCGCCCACACCGGGAACATGGGCGTATCGAGAGGCATACAACCTGGGACGAGAGCTGGCCCTGGCCGGGTACACCGTGATGACCGGCGGCTACAGCGGCGTCATGGAGGCGGCCAGCCGTGGGGCTGCGGAGGCCGGGGGTCACGTGATCGGTGTCACCGTGGAGCTTTTCGAGAGGCGGGGGCTACGTCCCAACCGATGGGTCGCCGAGGAAGTGAAATTACCCACCCTACGCGAACGGTTATACCATCTGGTCGAATCGAGTGACGCGGTAGTTGCGGCCAAAGGCGGTGTGGGAACTTTATCCGAGGTGGCGCTTACCTGGAGTCTGTTGCAGGTGGGCGAGATTCCGGCCAAGCCGGTGGTACTGCTTGGGGAAAGTTGGGCCAGGATCATGGAAACTTTCCGCGCAGAATCCTATGCGATCCCACGGGACATCGCCTGGATACGGCTGGCATCTCGCCCAGACGAGGTGCCGGGGATAATCCGCGAGTGGCTGGAAAACCCGCCGAATATTCCCCTCCGGCTTGGAGACGTGGTATGATAACCCGCCGAGGGCCTGACTCGGCGCGCCAAATGGGAGTCGAGACGTGTGTCTTTACTGCGCCGCAGGTAGCGAGCTTCTTGACAGATTATGGGAAGACGAATCGTTCAGGCAATACTTCCACGAGCGCGGGTACGATCTCCGGGCGCTCGGAAAGCTTTTGCACAAGGTTTTCACGCCGGCGTACATGCGCTTTAAGGAAACGCTCGATCCCAGGGCTTTGGCAATGCTGGAGGCCCAGGTCACGGACGATATTATGATGCCGCTGCTGGATAAGAAGGGGTTTTTGGAACTCTGGCAAAGCTGGTCTGAGGATGAACGGGAGGCCTTTGCGGCGGAACAACGTGAGGTGCATCTGGTCAGGCTGCTGCTGCAGGTATACGAGGATGAACTGCGCCGCGTGTACATCGGCGCGTTCGAGAAGTACCTGACGGAGCAACAGGAAGGTGAGAGGAAAGAGGAATAATGCGCGTTGCCACACGCGCCGTGATTCGAGACACTGAGTAAGGAGGTACATACATAATGGCTTCTTTGGGCGTAACACCACGGAGTGAGGACTATGCTCGCTGGTACACAGATGTGGTGCAAAAGGCCGACCTGGCCGATTATTCACCCGTGCGCGGCTGCATGATCATAAAGCCGTACGGCTACGAGCTATGGGAGGCGATCAAGCGGGAGCTGGACCGGCGGTTCAAGGCCACCGGACACCAGAACGCCTACTTCCCGCTCTTCATCCCTATGAGCTTTATGGAAAAGGAAGCCGAGCACGTAGAGGGATTCGCACCGCATCTGGCCGTGGTAACCCACGGCGGCGGCCAGAAACTGGATGAGCCGTTGGTGGTGCGCCCCACATCCGAAACGCTGATCGGCCATGCCTTCTCCAAGTGGATACAGTCATATCGCGACCTGCCGCTGCTGATAAATCAGTGGGCGAACGTGGTCAGATGGGAAATGCGCACCCGCCTCTTCCTGCGCACAACCGAGTTCCTCTGGCAAGAGGGTCACACCGCCCACGCCACCTACGAGGATGCGCAGGAAGAGACTATGCGGATGCTCGACGTGTACACCGATTTCGCGGTCAACGAGGCCGCCATACCTGTGATGCCTGGCCGCAAGAGCGAGAAGGAGAAGTTCGCCGGCGCCCTTGCATCGTATAGCATCGAGGCGATGATGGGCGACGTGAAAGCACTCCAGGCAGGCACATCACATAACCTGGGGCAAAACTTCGCGAAGACCTTTGAGATCAAATTCCTGGACGAGAATAACGAGCTGAAATACTGCTGGACCACATCATGGGGAGTCAGCACGCGCATGATCGGGGCCATCGTGATGGCCCACGGGGATGATAAAGGGTTGCGCCTGCCGCCGAGATTGGCCCCATACCAGGCCGTCATAGTGCCCATACACCGTACTGCCGAGGAACGCGCAACTGTGTTGGATGCCGCCGAGAGAATACGGGCGATGTTGGATGATGGCGGGGTGCGCGTCATCCTGGATAGGCGAGATGATGTGACGCCGGGCTACAAATTCAACGACTGGGAAATGCGCGGGGTGCCACTCAGAATCGAGATCGGGCCACGGGATGTGCAAAACGGCACTGTAGTTCTGGCACGCAGAGACCTGCCCGCAGGGCAGAATAAAACCTCGGCATCGCAGGAAGGCCTTGTCGGTCGGGTCATAGAGCTGATGGACGAGATACAGGCCAATATGCTACGTCAGGCCACCGAGTTCCGCGATGCACACCTGCACGAGGTGAACTCGTACGACGAGCTTAAAGAGGTGGTGCGGGACGGTTGGGCACTGGCGTGGTTCTGCGGCAGGCCGGAATGTGAGGATCAGATCAAGGCCGATACCGGCGGCGCAACCAGCCGTAACTTCCCCCTGGATCAAGAGGGAGGCGAGGCTAAATGCGTCGCCTGCGGGAGACCGGCTAAGGAAAAGGCTTATTTCGCTAAGGCGTATTAGTCTCCTGATAAGGTACACATGGTTTTGCGAAAATTCCTCGGCCTTCTGCCCATTGCCATGCTGATCGTGGCATTGGGAGGGTGGGGCTTTGTCTTCGGCGCCGACGATGCCCATGCCCAGGACGATGATGTGTTGCCCGTCACCGGTCGCCTGCTGGATGAGCAAGGGCAACCGGTCGCAGCCGCATCGATCAGGGCATTTGTCGACGGGGAAAGCGAACCCTGTGCCGAAGCCGAAAGCCAGGAAAACGGCACCTATATGCTCGCCCTGCCTCGGCCCCCGGAACAAACCCTGCGCCTGGAAGTGGAACGCTACCACTTCGAGAGCCTGAGCTATGAGGTGGAAGCGCAGGAGATCGAGCGTGGTAATCCCCGTCGGGCGTTCCTGGTTCCCGATCTGATCATGCGGCGCAAGATAACCGCCGGGTTCTGGATAGCGACCATAAGCTTCGCGGTGATGCTGCTGCTGATCGCTCTGGACGTGCTGCATAGCACCGTCGCGGCGTTGCTGGGCGTATCTATGGTGCTTGGGGCGACCGTGCTGGGCCATTTGATAGGCTCGGATGACCTGCTCGTCATTTCTATGGAGCGGGCGCTGAGCTATATAGACTTCGAGGTCATCTTCCTGGTGATGGGGATGATGATCGTGATCGGTATCATCGAGGATACAGGGGTCTTCCAATGGCTCGCCTTCGTGTCTTACAGGGTGAGCCGTGGGCGGGCGTGGCTGCTGGTGATAGTGCTGATGCTGATAACCGGGGTCGCCTCGGCTCTGTTGGATAACGTCACCACCATGCTGCTGATGGCACCCATCTCGCTCCAGATCGCCATAGCGATGGGGATAAATCCCCTCTCGTTCCTGATCCCCGAAGTGCTGGCCTCGAATATCGCCGGGATCAGCACCCTGATCGGCACCCCCACCAATATCCTGATCGGCTCTTACGCCGATATATCGTTTGGGGACTTCCTGAGTAATTTGACTGCCGGGGCGGTTCTGGCACTACTGGCGCTGATAGCATACGTGGAGATCGTGTACCGTAAGGAGTACCAGGCCGCATCCGGCGGGGTCTCAAAGGTGCTTTACGAAAAGTTGCGCCAAAACGCCAGGATCAAGGATCCGATCACCCTGCGCAAGTCGCTGGTGGTCTTCGGCGTGATGATGATATTTTTCCTGCTCGGCAAGAATCTGCACACTCCACCCGACGCGACCGCCATGATAGGGGCGACGGCGTTGCTGATCTGGGTGGAGCCGGATGTGGAGAAGATGCTCAAAGCGGTCGACTGGACTACACTGGTCTTCTTCATGGCCCTGTTCATGGTCGTCGGCGCCATCCAGGAGGTAGGCCTCATCAGCCATGTGGCCATGTTCCTGTCCAACCTGATCGGACAGAATCTGCTCGCCGGGCTGCTGATCCTGATATGGGGCGGCGCGGTATTCTCGGCGGTCATAGCCAATATCCCGTTCACGGCGGCCATGCTGCCCGTGGTCGGATTCTTGAGCAGGACAATAGCCGGAGCCGGTAGCAAGGTGCTGTTCTACGGCCTCTCGGTCGGATCGGCAATGGGCGGGAACGGCTCCCTCATCGGCGCATCTGCCAACGTGATAACGGCAGGCATCGCCGAGCGAGCCGGGTATCCGATCACGTACTCGCGCTTCCTGAAGATCGGCGCCCCGGCGATGATCGTCACAATAGGGGCAGCCACGCTATGGCTGGTATTCCGCTTCTTTGTTATCGGGTAGATCAACCCAAAATGGGAACACCTAAAGAGGAAGTGACGTGAGAACACGAGATCATCTACTCGGTATCCTGGTGACACTGGGAATGGTGACCGCGTTGCTTGGGTTCGGCCTTCTGTTCGGCGCCGAAAGGGCAGTCGGTCAATCGGCATCCTCATGGTCGGTCACCGGGCGGCTGATCGACCCGCAGGGACAACCGGTATCGGCGGCCACGGTGAGGGTATACGTCGACGGGGATGATGAGCCGATAGAGGCCGAGACGCATGACGACGGCACTTACTTGATCGATCTCCCACGCCGCCCCGAACGTTCCCTGCGGATCGAGGTGGAGCGGAGCCACTTCAGGCCGGTCGAATACGAACTGGACGTTTCGGGAATGGTACCGGATGAGGAATACAACGCTTTGCGGGCGCCGGATCTGACGATGGAAAGGAAGATCACGGCGGGATTCTGGATCGCAACGGCGGCGTTCGTATTGATGTTGACCCTGATCGCGTTGGAGGTGCTCCATAGCACGGTGGCGGCCTTGCTGGGCGCGGCGATCATGTTCGCAGCCACCACGCTCGGATATGTGCTAAAGGCCGACGGGCTGATCGTGCTCTCGATGGAACGGGCATTGAGTTATATAGACTTCGAGGTCATCTTCCTGGTGATGGGGATGATGATCGTGATCGGTATCATCGAGGGCACGGGCATATTCCAGTGGCTGGCTTTCGCTGCCTATCGTGTCAGCCGTGGGCGGGCGTGGCTGCTGGTGATAGTGCTGATGCTGATAACCGGGGTCGCCTCGGCCCTGTTGGATAACGTCACCACCATGCTGCTGATGACGCCCATCTCGCTCCAGATCGCCATCGCGATGGGGATAAATCCCCTCTCGTTCCTGATCCCCGAAGTGCTGGCCTCGAATATCGCCGGGATCAGCACCCTGATCGGCACCCCCACCAATATCCTGATCGGCTCCTATGCCGGGATCACGTTCGACGACTTCCTGATCAATCAGACCGTTGGTGTGGTACTGGCCCTGATTGTGCTTATAGTGTATACCGAGATCGTGTACCGTAAGGAGTACCGGGCCGCATCCGGTGGGGTCTCCGGGGTGCTCTACGAGAAGATGCGCCAAAACGCCAGGATCAAAGACCCCTCTGCACTGCGCAAGTCGCTGATAATATTCGGGGTGATGATCGTGTTCTTTGTGGCCGGCGAAGGGCTGCACACCCCTCCGGCGATCACGGCAATGGTCGGGGCGACGGCGTTGCTGATCTGGGTGGAGCCGGATGTGGAGAAGATGCTCAAGGCAGTCGACTGGACTACATTGGTCTTCTTCATGGCCTTGTTCATGGTCGTCGGCGCCATCCAGGAGGTGGGACTGGTCAGCTATATCGCCACGTTCCTGGCAGACCTGGTCGGGGATAGCCTGGTCACGGGGTTGCTGATCCTGGTGTGGTTCGGGGCGATACTATCGGCCATAATCGATAACATACCGTTCGCGGCAGCGATGTTGCCGGTAGTTGGCTACCTGACTCAGACTATACCGGGCGCCGAAAGCAAGGTGCTCTTCTATGGTCTATCGGTCGGCGCGGCAATGGGCGGGAACGGTTCCCTCATCGGTTCCTCGGCCAATGTGGTCACCGCCGGCATCGCCGAGCGAGCCGGTTACCCGATCACTTATGTGAGGTTTATGAAGATCGGCGTCCCGGCCATGTTCTTGACCACCGGAGCGGCTACGTTGTGGCTGCTTTTGCGATTCTTCGTCCTGGGTTAACATCCTGAATCCAAGTCAGGAGTTTGGGAGATGGGCACTATACTTTGCGCCACACGCGGAGGTGAGGCCAGCTACCGCACCCAAGACCGTGCCATCGAGATCGCCAGGGAACGGGGGGATAAGCTGCTCTTCATCTTCGTTTCGGATATAAACTTCCTCAGCCATACCTCGGCGCCGGTCCTGGTGGACGTCGAGGGCGAGATGGAAAATATGGGGGAATTCCTGCTCCTGGCAGCCGAGGAAAGGGCACGCAATGCCGGGATCGAGGCCGAACACGTAGTCAGGCAGGGGGACTTCCGCGAGCAGCTCAAAGAGGCAGCAAAAGAATACCAGGTGGAGATGGTGATCCTGGGGCGTCCCGGCAAAGAAGGCAGCGTCACCAAGCTCCAGATGCTGGAAGAACTGGTCAAAGAGATCGAGCAGGAGCTTGGGATCGAGGCTGTGATCGTGTGAGATGGCCTCCTCGGCCAGGATACGATTATACCCGGCGGCCTTTTCGGGCGGATTCGCCACGCTGGCCGTCGAGCTTTCGGCAACACGCCTCGTCGGCCCGGCATTCGGCACCTCGAATGCGGTGTGGGCTGCGGTCATAGGGCTGATCCTGCTCTACCTGACCGTCGGATACTACCTGGGGGGAGCATGGGCGGATCGCCGAGGGGCCGGGGTGCTCACGGTGTACGTGTTGACGTCCATAAGCTCACTCGCCATCGTGGCCATTCCGGCTGTCGCCCCAATGGTTGTAGCCTCATGCTCCGCAATGGGCCTCGGAGCCGGTGCGGGGGCTTTCCTGAGCGTGGCGGTTCTATTCGGGCCGGCGATGATCACTCTGGGGAGCATATCCCCGATCGCAGTCAAGGCAGCGGTCTCCGATCTGGTTGATGCCGGGCGTGTGACCGGGAAGCTATATGCCATCTCGACCGTTGGGAGCCTTGTGGGCGCGTTCATGCCGGTTCTGTGGTGGCTGCCGGAGTGGGGGACATCGCGGACTTTTCTATCTATCGCCGGCATACAGGCAATCGTGGGACTGGCCGGCTTGGGAGCCGAGGCGCTGCGACGGACATCGGGGGAGATGGGTGGACGATAAGGCCGCGAACGTTTTGAGATGGCTGGCCTCGGTGGCCATAAC
>JALXEW010000189.1:10396-16390 GCA_027069285.1 Ardenticatenia bacterium
GTATACGCGCGATGGCTTCCCGCCGGACCCTTACGGATTCTCGACCCAGGAGCGTTTGCATTACGCAAGCCTCACCCTGGATTATATGTTCAACTTCGAGGGGCCGGAATATCTGGCAAGGATCGAGTTCCCGGAAGGCGATCCCATATATAGCGAGCGCGAGATACGCCATCTGATGGACGTGAAATCCGTTGTGAAGGCCGCCGTGGTGATCTACGCGATAGCCTTGCTGGGTGCGATCTCGTTCCTGTTTCTGCTGTTCAGACGCCGAGAATCCAGGGCGGTGGGATGGCGTGCGATTCGCGATGGTGGCCTGCTCACGCTGGCGCTACTCTCCGCCGTGGGACTGCTGGCGCTCACTGCATGGGATGTCTTCTTCGAGGGGTTTCACTCGGTGCTTTTCCCTCCGGGAAGCTGGCAGTTCCGCTATACCGATACCCTGATCCGGCTGTTCCCGGAGCGCTTCTGGATGGATGCAGCGATGGGAATCGTAATCGCAACCGGCACCGGGGCGTTTGCAGTGGCGCTCATCGGATGGGTTGGAGGTTTGAATCTCGAGCAAAATTGGTACAATAGGCCATAGCTGTAGTTGTTGATTATGAAGGGGTAACATGATGCAAAATCGCATCTACTTTACTGCAGCGCTCATTGCCATCACCCTGATGGTTTCGTTCTTAATACCGCCGGTATCCGCACAAGGGAGTAACGGGTATACCGGTCTGGACATCCTGTTTCTGGTGGATCAGTCTGGAAGTATGGGAGGGGAGGAGTTTGGATACTCGGCCCAGCCCACCGATCCCCTAGGGCTCAGATTTGAAGCTGTGCAATACATGATCGATACCCTGGGCAGTTATAGAGTTTCAACCTCCGGCGAGTTTGGCTTCAGGGTATCGGTGATCAACTTTGGCGACTATGCAGAGACCGCGCTCGACTGGATTGACATAGCGCCGGACGGCACCCAAAACACATGGCAAACGCAACGGCAGGCCATAATGAACCGCATCTCGGTGGGTGCCTTCGGGCAACGGAATCTCGGGTATACGAACTTCCTGGCCGCCTTCGAGGCAGCCAGGGATGCTTTCGACGAACTACCACCACTGGGCGGGGATGAGGCCCACATCCGCGTAATAATACTCCTGACTGACGGCGCCCCGTGTGTGCCAAGCGAGATGGATTGCTACAGTATTGAGCAAAGACTCGCACATATGAGACAGGTGCTTGATCTAACTCAGGAGGCTTTCCCGTATCCGCTCTACCGATTGTATGTTGTGGCGATAGATGACGACGATCAGTACTGGCCAACCTTCGGAGAATCCTGGGTACAAGTAGTAGGCTCTCCAGATAGGGCCACAAAGATAGAGACACACGACGATGTTGGCCAACGATTCCTCGAGATATTGGTCGGCCTGGTTAATGAACTGGGCATTGAGGGTGAAGTCGGCGTCCAGGTTGACGTCGCCGGCGGATATACTATGGTGCCAGTGCCCCCGTATCATCGGCTGCTAAGGGTGACTGTTTTCAAATCGGAACCCAGCGGGCCGGCCCTATCCGTGATAGCCCCCGATGGGCGTGTGGTAGACTCCAGCACGGCGGGTGTGACGGTGACTGGAATCGATGGACCGATCGAAGTTTGGAGCATCTCTAACCCGATGCCGGGCAACTGGGAGCTAACTGCACTCATGCCGGATGACCGTCTGGATGTGTTTATGGACCTGATTCGGGTTGAATGCAGGGCGATCCTGCCGACGGAAACTCAGATGATCTCCTCTCAGGTGCCAATAGTACTGGAACTTTTCGATAACGAAGGGAATCTGTTGCCAAGTTACCCGGCGCCATTTTCATTAAATGTGACCGCTACCATCACTAACCCATGGGGTAACGAAGAGAGTGTCGACCTGGACATGGCTGGTGATGGCGTCTATCGAACTACATACACACCTATGATACCGGGAGTATACACGGTTGGGTTAAATGCAGTGACCCAAAACCTGGATGGCTCTCCACTTCAGGTGTACCAGGACGATTCAGTGGGGCAATTTGAAGTGGCCACTCCAACGGTAACAGTAAGTGGCTACCCGCAAGGTAGACTGGCCGTGGGAGATACCGCTGAGCTGATGGTAGAGGTGACCGATCCTGCCGGTAACCCGGTACAGATGGAAGAGTTATCGGCACGGGTCGAAATGATCAGGAGCAACACAGGAGAAGTCGTGAGCAGCGTCGACTTCACTCCACGCGATGACGGCCTCATGGCTGCAACTGTGGATCTCAACGAGCCGGGGACGTGGAAATTTCATGTGACGGTAGGGTTGGAATTGCCGGACGGCAGTTCGGTGACAATAATCGACGAACGCTCACAACCATTTGAGGTCAGGTACATCACCACGATCACCATGATCGTGCGGGAGCCGAGAGATGGGAGTGTTATCGCTGCAACCGAAACGTTGCCGCCGTGGAATGCCACCGATACGCATGTGAGGGTAGCTATCATCCAAGAGGACGGCGAAGTACCACCCCCGGAAGTGCTGGCCGATAGGCCATTAATCATTCGGGCCAGGGTCTTAGATGCCACCGGTAATGACGTTGGCATGGCATACGAACTTTCCCCAACCGGCGAGGCGGCTGAATACGCAGTTGATATTCCGGGCTTGGGACCGGGTGACTACACACTGGTGGTGGAAGTGATCGGTAACCTGGCCGGAGACTACAGATACGACGAGGCACGGAGGACTATCAATATACGGTTCAGCCGTGTTATCAGTGGAGAAGCCATAGCCACCGGTGTCGGCATAGTACTGGCCATATTGGCTACCATCGGCGGGGTGATCGGCTTCATACTATGGCGAAGGAGTATCACAGCCCACCCAGCCGGAGGCTCGCTCGTGATACTGAGGAGGGAGGCCTTTGATGACAGTTACGGTACCCCAATTTGGTCCCAGGAATTGTCCAGATACAATCGTAACCGGATCAAATTCGGCAAGCGCAAGCTCCCACGTGAGCTACCTATTAAGTCGATGCTAGTTGAGTGCCCCACAGAGCAAATGTCCCGGCAGGGACGAATCAAAGTCACCATAACGATTGGACAGAAAACGAGTAACTTTACCTTGGGGAAAAGGGCGTTGAAGTCTATATGGCATGGTGATGGCAGCCAGTACTTCTTGGCGAAGGATGTAGAAGACGAATTATTTGACTGATTGTATCTCCATAAGATAATATATGTAATGCACCACTGGAGACATAGCCATGAAAAGCAATCATTTTCCTCTACTGGTAATGATCATCGGCGGCATCTTTATTGTACTGGCCTCGCAGGCATTAATGGATACACTGAAAGGGTGGGAAAATGTGATGCTTGCCATAGGCAGCGCACTACTGGCCGCCGGTGCTACGGGATGGGTAATCACCACAACCATGCGCGAGCCATCTGAGGTGAATAAAGCGGAATTGATTAAAAAGCTCGGCAGTACAGATAAAGAAAAAGCCCAAAAGGCAGTTAAAAAGCTCAAGCAAAAAGGATGGCTTTATGATGGCTCGCTCAGGGGAGCATACTTGATGGAGGCAAACCTGAGCGGCGCGGACCTAAACCGGGCAGTTTTACAAGGTGCGCGTATGCAGTGGGCAAACCTGGAGAAAGCCGATCTCTCGGAGGCCAGCCTTCAGGAGGCGGATCTAAGCAATGCAAATCTATGTAATGCTAACCTGGAAGGGAGAATAAAACGCCCCGCTGTCATTGACATTAACTCGAAGTCCGGCGCACTGCCCGGACTGCACAGGGCATGTCTCCGAGGCGCGGACTTGCGAGAGGCCAACTTGTTTAGGAATAGCCTCCGTGAGGCTGACCTGGATCACGCCGATTTGCAAGGCGCAGACCTGAGGGGCGCAGATCTGAGGGGCGCAATATTGTTCGGCGCTAAATTGCGGGATGCCAAGATAGATTCCAAAACCAAATTTGACGAGACGACTGTATTACCCTCCGGCAGTAAGTGGACCTCTGACGTTGACATAACGAGATTCACCGACCCGGAACATAGCGACTTCTGGCGCTCCTACGATTAAGCAGCAGTTCCATACGAAAGGGTAGCCGGTAATGACAGGGCCTACGGAACAGCCAGTAGGACGAGGTACTCTACCGGGCAGCCAGGACCAAAACGCATCAGAGACCAACCAGGTGATGCGTCCCCCTCGTGTGATAGAGGGGTTACCGAGCGACAAGGTAGAGATACCGTCCCCGCCTCAGCTCCAGGAAGAAGATATGCCCATATGGCTCTCACTTCTCCCGCTTTTGGCGTTGCTTGCCTATCTACCTATGGTTTTTTCCAGCGGCGCCGGGATATATAGCCTATTGGGCATGTTAACTATGTCCGTAGGTGTTGGGTTCGCCACTAATTATTATCGGAGATATATAACCAGGAAGAAGCGATCAAAAGCCTATATCTCGTACCTGGAGCTACTGGACGCCAGGAAGGAGGCACTGGAGGACGCCAGGATCAGGCAAAAATCAGTCCTACTCAAAAATCACCCGGACATGAGATCTCCGTTAGAAAGCCAACGTCAGGATAATTCCCACCCATCACTGGAGACGATACTGAAAAACTATAGGGATGCCAGGCCATTACTTTGGGCACGACGCCCAAACGATTACGACTTCGTGGCAATACGTATAGGGAAGGGCAACAGCCGCACATCCTTAGAGCTTCAGATACCGTCACTGGACGAGCTGGCGCCGGCTATCGGGAGCAATAAAGAGGATGAACAACACAGCTATAAAGAGGCTAAACGACTCGAGGAGGAGTTTAAGCGAAATCCCAACCTGGATATAGAAAAACCCGAGCAGAGAGTCAGCCCGAAGGATATGCCAGCCGAGATGGCTAAATACGCTCTCGGGATAAGTCGTAAATATCTGTGGGTACCTGACGTGCCGATCGTTGTGGACCTAAAGAAAGTAGGTTCGGTTGGATTCGCAGGCGAACGTGAGCATACCACCTCGCTTGTCAGGTCTATGCTGTGCCAGCTGGCGGTACATCACGCCCCGACGGAAGTGAGAATATATCTGTTTAGCGATTCCGACCACTCTTCGGATTGGGGATGGATCAGATACCTGCCACATAACAGCTCTGTGCAACGCGGTCTGACCAATAACCTGGTAGCCTTTGACTCCGAAAGCATACAACAGATAGGCTCATTGCTGATAGACGACCTGAGCTACCGCGAATCCCTGCTGACGGACGAGGGCACGACACAGGATAACAGGCCGATCCCAATTCCATATATCATAGTTGTCGTCGACAACCCAAAGGTGGTCGAGAGCGAGGGGGCGATCTCACGTATCTTGTCGGAGGGTAAGCGCCTGGGGGCATCTTGCTGGTTTATCGTGGAGCAGGTCAGGGACGTCCCCGGCCAGTGCGGCGCCTATGTCGAGTTGCACAAAGATAAATCCGGCAAGGTCAGATTCACCTATGAGATAGCAGGGGAAAACAGCGAAACGCTCCAGGGCATAGCAGACCAGGTGCGCGCCTCTGAGGCCGGTGACCTGGCTAAAGAGATGACCCACCTGGTCCTGAAAGACATAGGCGGCGATAGCGATATGCCCGCGCTGGTGGACTTCCTGCGGGACATCTGGAATGTGGGCAGTGTAGAAGAACTCAAGGATAAAGTGAAAGAGCTGTGGGCCAGGGGGCCTGGTGAGAACGGCGATAAACTACCATATCCCGTTCCTGTGGGCCTTAACCGAGCCGGTAAACCTATGCTCATAGACCTCAGCGATGGTGCCCACGGGCCTCATGGCTTGATAGGCGGCACAACCGGCTCCGGTAAGAGCGAGTTGTTGCAGTCACTGATCTGCTCGTTGGCGGTATCCCATGATCCCCGTCCGGTCAACTTCGTGCTGATAGACTATAAGGGTGGAAGCGCCTTCAAGGTATTTGAAGACCTGCCCCATACGGTTGGGATGATAACGGACCTCCAGGGCTATCTGGGTATGAGAGCATTGATCGGGCT
>JALXEW010000190.1 GCA_027069285.1 Ardenticatenia bacterium
GATATAGACAATGTGTTCCTGTTGCGACATGCCAGGAGACTCCCTGTCGGTAAACGCAACGATCCGGCTGCTGTTGAGAAACAACACAAAGACTTTCCGATAGACCATGAGGTGATATGGAGATTCTTAACCGAAGTTCGCAGATTCATAGGTGGTAAGTGGTATGACCCGGATGAGGCGTTGAGAAGAGGCTCATTCCTGTAGCAGAATGGAGAGAGTTGTGGGTGGTGATCTGTACTTTGGGCTACATGCGCATTTTTACCAGCCGCCGCGTAGCAATCCGGCCACCGGCAGGATCGAGGTGGAACCGGATGCCGCGCCCTATCACGATTGGAACGAGCGCGTGAATGCCGATTGCTACCGTCCCAATGCCGCAAACGGTAACTTCGAGCATATAAGCTTTGATGTTGGCGAGACGTTGCTGAGCTGGCTGGCAGAGAACGACCCGGAGACCTACGAACGCATAATCGAGGCCGATGCCTCGCACATGGAACGCCACGCGGTCGGGAATGCGCTCGCGATGCCGTATCATCATGTGATCTTGCCCCTGGCACGGCAGCGAGATAAGCGCACCCAGTTGATATGGGGGCGTGAGGCCTTCGCGTATCGGTTTGGGCGCGAGCCTGAGGGAATTTGGCTGCCGGAGATGGCGGTTGACATTCCCACGTTGCAGGAGGCCTATGCGCTCGGATACCGATATACCGTGCTGAGCATGGGGCAGGTACATGGGGAGCCTCCCGGAGATGCCGGGCCTTATTGGGTGGAGTTGCCGGATGGCGGCAGGATGGCCGTCTTCCTGCGAGATGATTCGCTTTCCAACGATATATCGTTCAACCTGTCGCACCTGGGCGGAGCCGGACATTGGGCCAGATATGTGCTTAGCGCACACAGACGTGGCGCCGGGCCGTTGACTTTGGTGGCGGTTGATGGGGAGACTTTTGGCCATCATTATCCCGGCGAGGATGAGTTCTTGAGATGGCTGGTCACTTACGAGGCGCTGGCGGTCGGCTATCGGGTTACCACTTTGGGCGTCTTCTTCGCCGAAAGGAAGCCCAGGGGAATCATCAAGATCAAGGAGCAATCCTCCTGGAGTTGCTTCCACGGGGTTGAGCGATGGCTGACCGGGTGCGATTGTACCCCCGGCGATAGCAGCTGGAAGCCGGCCCTCCGCCGTGCCCTGGATAATCTGGAAAGCGAGCTGGATCACGCTTATGAGGTCGCCATGGCGGATTACGGGGTGGACGATCCGTGGGCGCTGCGTGATGGGTACATCTCCGTGATTCTGGGCAGGCTGACCGGCCCGGAGTTCCTGGAAAGGCACGGCCTGACGTTGACGGATGGGGATTCTGAGCGGGTGATGATGCTGATGGATGCCCAATTTCACGCCCAGCAGATGTTCACCAGTGATGCGCTCTTCTATGGTGATATGGATCGGGCCGAGGTTCGCCGCGCCTTGATGAGCGCTGCTTATGCCATCCGCCTGACCCGTGAGGCCACCGGGCGTGATGCCTCGGATCGGTTCCGGCTGGACTTGAGACTGGCCAGGTGTGGGGATAATGGGCCGGATGGGGCGCAGATATATGATGAGGTGGCCTCTAAGGTGGCCGGGGCCTGATCGTCACACCCCTACCTTTGCCAGCACGTCGTAGCACAGGCGCCTTACCGCCGGATCCATGTTGTACGTGGTCAGCAGGGCAGGATCGGTCCAGACGTATGAGCTGCAGGCTTCCAGGCCCGGTGGCCCTTCATTCGTAACATCGTCCAGTTTGAGCACCACCACATTTGCCCGCAGCCTGAAGAGGCTGACCGAATTCTCGTTTATGTGCCATATCCCGCTGCCCTTATCGACCATTCGGGCCAGCGTTTGAATCGGGTCTTCCCCGCTTGCGACCTCTGCCCGCAATGGCCACCAGGTGCGTTCGTTTTCCCTGCGGCAGAGTAGTACCTTGCCGCTTTTATCCACCACCAGTCCGAGCATCCTCCCCGGGCCGTCCCACTGTTGACTGGAAAGCCGCTCGGCGATCAGATTCTCCCATTGGGAGAAGGGCGGATAAAGTCGCAGACTGGGGCATTCGCTCACCTCAAACCATTGCGGGCGGGTTTCCGCGCGGATGCCCTTTTTTAGCTCTCCGCCGATGATCCTGGATGCGAAGATAAAGCAGATGCTGTGGTAGCTGCGGTATAGCTGTATATCCTCGAATACGCCGCGCAGCTCGGTGGCGCGGACGGTCAACCCGGTTCTTTCCTCAACCACCCTTTCGAGTGCGCCGCGTAGCGTCTCGCTATGCGGCAGGACGCCGCCCGGCAGGAACCATACCAGGTCTCCGGTTTCCCTGGAATAGTGGGGAACCAGTAGTACCTTTCCCTGATCTTCTACTATGGCCGTAACCCGTATTCTGGGCCGGCGGGTCTGATTTGTCACTCTGGCCATCTTAATGTTCAGGTGATGTGTCCCGGCGTACCCCTGGGTTATTGTACAATGGTTACGGCCAGGGGCGCCAGTCGACTCAGGGGATCACCACCACGTCCGCTCCGATGACGAGCGAGGTTTGGCCTTGTGGCGAGGTGTATTCCAGATTCTCCCATTGCCCGTCGCCCAGCGGGCGGTAGGCGACTACGGCCCAGCGGTAGGTGCCGGGTGGAGTGGTGCGCGGGAACGGTATCTCGCGATAGTCGCCGACTATCTCGCCCGCCTGCCAGTGGGATGTGGGATACATGCCGAGCGCCGGGTGTTCCTGGTCTTCCCTCCAGACCTCGCTGCCGTTTGAGTCCAGCAGCCGCAGTGAGACCGAATAGTCCTCGTCCAGATCGATCAGCGCCCGCCAATAGAGCGTCAGCTGCAGAACTCCCCCGGCCTTGACCGCGTTATTGGCATCCGGAAGCGAGTAGCCGGCCAACTCGATCATGTCCCCCAGATTCAGGCCCAATCGTGTGACATCTGGTGGCATCTCGAACGTCGGCTCGCTACGCAGTGCCACCAGTGGCCCTACCGAGAACGGGTGGAAGCTTTCGGCTACGCCCGGCAGTATCCTGGTGACGTAGAGCGGGCGCCCGGTCTCGGCGGCCTCCGATAGCCGCTCGATGGGATACATTATCGTTACGTCCGGTGCGTAGCCTTCTACCTGTTGATAGTACCAGAGCGGGGTTACCTGTTCCCAATCGCCGACTATGATCGCATCCGGCTCGACCAGCGATAGAGCCTCGCCTATCCGCATCGCGCCGCCGCCTAATTGCAGCTCCTGGCGCCAGGGATCGAGTGCCGGAAGTCCGAATGTCGCCTCACGCAGACGTGGGTACGTGTCGGCAAGTGGCTTCAGCGGCAACCACATCATCCCGATCAATACCAGAGGCCCCAACAGTTTCCACCTGTACAGGGTGGCCGCCTTGCCAGCGACCCGGATCGCTTCCCCGTGGACGATATATCTGATGGCCAGCACCAGCGCCTCGCCCCATGCGATCCCCGCCATCGCGATGGATGCTGCGAAGAATATCCAATAGTCCGGGATGTGGTAGTTCAGGGCCGGGAGTGTATATGACAGGTATGCGCCTCCGAGCATGATCGCATCGGCGCGATGGCGTAATGCCATTCCAACGAGGCCGGCGATCAGCAAGATGATCCCGACCGGCTCCACCTGGGCGAGGTAGTGATTGGCCCTTTCAACCAGATCGGGTCCGATGTATACCTGCCTGACGTATCCGAGATCGGCCATATACTCCATCCAGCCGACGATCCCCTGGGGATGCCAGCTCCCCGGCGGGAGATTACGCGATTCCGCCCAGGGGAGGTACAGGTAAAATAGCAGCGGCGCCAGCATCAGGCCTGCCAGGATTGCAAGCCGCCTTCGGTTGCGCCAAAGCCCGGAGCGCTCGTGCCACGCGACGTACCCGATCACCCACGGCAGCAGCAAGATAATGGTTCTATGATGCGCCATGCCCAGTCCCAGCGACAAGGCCAGCAAGTGCAGCCCGTACCTGGGGCGTTTGGCACGCCATCTCAGCGCCAGCCATATCGGCGTCACCCATTCGAACGCCACCGATGCGTACTTATCCGCGATGATCGCCTGCTCCCAGAAGGCCGGTGTGAATGCGACCGTCAGGCCGGCGACTGCACCGGGAAGGTGGAAGCCGCTCAAATCTCGCACTGCGGCGTAGATCACCACGGCGGTCAGTGCCCCGAAGACTGCCGAGAGCAAATTCATCTTCCATGCCACGCTGCCCAATGGCAGCAACGTTATCCATAGCTTGCCGAGCAGGCAGTAGAGCGGATAACCTGTGGAATGTGCTAGGCCGAGTATATACGGCACGAATTGAAGCTCCCCCGCGTCCCCGCCGATGACGCCTGGGGCGAGAGTCCTCGTGTAGACGGCGAGCACGAATGCGAATATGCCCACCGGGATCGCATGGGCTGAGTAGCGGTTCCACAGCTCTCGTGCGTGGTCGAGCATCATTCCCCCCTGAGTGTCTGCCGATCGGGTTTCGCGGGCGTAACCCGGCCCTCACGATACATACTTAAGGATACCCATTTTTCGCCGGTAGGGTGTATATTCTCCAAAAGCCGTTTCGGGCCGCCCGGCGATGTGAGAGCTTCCGCGATCCCGTCGATGCGGTTCCGTCTGGAATCCGGAGAGACCGATGAGCAATAAGTCGATACTTTTGGTGATGCTGGTGATTATGTTTGCGCTGTCGTCCGGCAGCGTCGCGGCCCAGGGTGGGGGTACCGGGCGCTTATGGATCGAGCCACCGACTCAGACCGATCCATCGCTACCGCAGCCTGATGGGATCGCCGCGTTCCACCGATCCGGGCAGACCTTCATAACATGGCACGAGACAGATGCCCTTGAGGACGAGTTCTACGTCATCTACCGCCACACCGAGCCGATCAACGCCGATAACATAGATTTGGCCGTGCGCATCGCGACCGTCCCGCAGGGGTCGAGCATATTCTGGACCGAGCGTGGGCGTGAGGCATACGAGGAAAGCGGATACCATGGAATCCCGAACTACGTCATCACCGATCTGGGTGAGCCGTTGCCGGATGACACGGGTCTCTTCGTATGGACGGCCACTGAGGATGGGGATTTCTACTACGCGGTCACCACGGCGCGGGGTGAGGGTGAGAATCGCCTGACGTTTGGGACGGGCAATAGCCTGATGGCGCCGGTGAGCGAGAGAGTCGAGAGGCCCAGGCCTGTTTTGGTATACCTTTCGCCTGACGGCTTGAGCAGGGTCTACACACACTGGATGGATTATGCCCGCTATAACCCCACTTTCGATGTGCCCAGAGACGGTAATGGGTGGTTCTGGCTTGACGTATGGGAAGACCCGTTGATGTCACGTGCTCAGCAGTATGCGTATAACTACTGGGTTGGCCTGCCGGATGATGAGCTATGCGGCGGCCCGGTGCCGGAGACCCTCCCGCTGATACTCCACATCGAGGGATGGGGTTCGCGCTATGAAGCTCCTCCGAACGCCCTTTATTGGTGCGCGGTTCACGTCTGGGCGGACGATCCCTCGCAATCGTGGTACTTTGGCTTTAGCGCCACGTTCGACTACCGCGTTCCCGAAGGTTATGCCGACTCCGGGCCGGTGGTGAACTACACCGAGGAGCGACTGCTGCGAACCATCGCGGAGGTGATGTCAAACCCCGATCTGCCACGGATCGACCCGAACCGCATCTACGCTTACGGCCACTCTATGGGCGGGACGGGTGCCCTGATGCTGGCCGAGCGTTACCCGAACGTCTTTGCCGCCGTCTTCGCCAACCAACCGATGATGGATTATGGGGCAGCGGAGATGTGGGTTGACGAGCTGGAGGCCAAATGGGGGCCGCGTGCGCTGAACCTGCCGATTGAGATACGGGGCGAGTTCGCCGCACACCTGACCCGCTATAACGGCACCGGCGTCTGGGATTGGCAAAACCTGGGGCGTCAGCTTGCGGCTAGGCGCGGAGATGAGATGGCCTATATCACCATCCTGCACGGTACCGCCGATACCGTGGTCGATTGGGAGACCGTTGTCCGTCCGTCCTACGTCTACTTTTACGAGGGCCGACGGGCTTTCGCGGGGCTGATCACCACGGATGATCACACCTGGGTCGGGTTTATAGACCCGCCATCTTGGGCAGGGTTTGGGTACGTGCCGTTCCGCCGTGACGAGAGCATCCCGGCGCTGAGCTATGCATCGGGCAGCCTGCCGACCCCGCCGGATGGCCCCGGCGGCTACAATATGAACATCGAGTGGTCGGCCTCGTGGAATGATTTCGCCGGGCCGCCGGAGGATACCGTTGAGCGATGGGCCGTCGTATTGCGCACAACCGACGGTAGCGTCCAGACTGTGGATGTGACGCCGCGCAGGCTACAAACGTTTGAGGTCGAGCCGGGGGCGGAATACAGGTGGCGCAATGAGCGATTGGATGGGTCTGTGGTGGCCGAGGGGACGGTTGTTGCGGATGGGGATGGGCTGATCACGGTCACGGGCTTTGCCGTTGACGGCGGCGGGAATCGCCTGGTCATTGAGCGGTGACGCCTTGCCGGGCTTTTTCCGCCAGCTTCCTGATCTGGGCGGAGAATTCCCCGGCTTGTTGGGCCATCTCGGCGGGGCCGCCTGATAGGTCGAGCGTCAGGTGGTATACCTTGCCGCCATGCCTGATATTGTACGGCTTATCGGGCACATTTGCCCCGTCTGGATATACCAACACGGCTACGTCCACCCCAAGCGCGTGGTGGTAGGCCAGCATCTGATTGAGATCGGCTTGGTGGTCTTCCAGTTTATATTTGGCGTCCACGGCGAGCAGTGGCAACTTATCTCGCGTTCTGATCGTCACATCCGGTCGGACGGTTACGGCACCTTCCGTAGTCAGCGGCACGAATTCCTGCGGCATGATCTCGAAATCCGCTCTGAGGTTTCTGGAAAGCACCGCCGCCACGTATTCCTCGAACAGGCTGTTCATGTCCACCAGGTAGCCCAGGAACCTATGGGCGCCGGGCGAGCCGCTATATGTCAGATGCCGCAGCAGCATATCCGCCAGCTCGAGCGTTGGGCGGTAATGCTCGTTCAGCCGATGGTATACCAGCCTATCCAGCATAAGCGGTGCGTTCGCATCCAGCTCCACGTCCGCCATAGTGCCGTATATACGCCTCAGCTTGCCGCCGAGCGTCTTGTCCCGGTAGGATGACAGGCTCAGGCAGAACGCCGCCCATTTCAAGATGCGGTTTTCGGGCACGTCGGCGGTGAAGTGGATGTACCTGCAGATGTGCTTGTGAAGCGTTGCCGGGTTGCGTCGCAATGTCTCGGCGAACATGATCCTGCCACGCACCGTGATCATCTCGCCGGTCCGCTCCTGGTAGCCCTTGATGATCCCGCCGGAGAGCAATGTCCACGTCCTGCGGGCGAATATCGCCACCACGAACTCGAACAGGTCCTTTAGCGAGGAGTAGCTTTGGGGGGCGTACTCGAACTTGACCTGGGTGTGAACCGCCGCCAGCATGGCGAAAATAGTCTCTATCTGCACCTTTGGCTTGATGTGAATCGTGCGTCCGCTTGGCAATCGGATGAAGCCGACGTGTGATGTCGCCTTCAGGCGGTATTCGCCGGTTCGGCCCATAATTGGGTTGATGTCGAGCTTACCATCCAGGCTCTTGCCAATGGTGATCGCATCGGCTTCCGAAAGCCTGCCCTCCCAGCTGCCGTATTCGATGAGGGATATATCATCCACCGTTGCCGGTGCCTCCCGCAAGCTTATTGAATTCGTAATTCTCTAATGCATCCGGTTGCTGGTAGAAGTATTCTTCCAACGTGGGTCGGATGCTGTATTCCCATATCATCCTGGCGGAGTCCCTATCCAGGTCGTCTTTCATAAAGTGGCTGTGGCCGATGTGGAGGTGCCAGCTTATGCCGTCTGCGGCGAGTTGGCGGTTGAGGTTGCTCAGCAGGTCGGCTACCCAGAGCATATCGTTCAGCCCTTTGGCTCTAAGGTATGAGCGTAATATGTCCGGTGAGGCCTCCATAGGTATGAAGTGGAAGCGGCGGCGGAGTGCATGATCCACCAGGGCGATTGATCGGTCGGCGGTGTTCATGGTGCCGATGATGTAGAGATTGGGCGGGATGCGGAACTGCTCGCCGGAGTACTGCAGGCGCACGTATTCATTGCGGTACTCCAGGAGGTACAGCAGCTCGCCGAATATTCGCGGCAGTTGGCCGCGATTGATCTCATCGATTATCAGCACATATGGGTGATCCGGGTCGTGGGCAGCCGTTTTACAGAGGTTTTTGAATATACCCGGCCTGACTTCATAGCTCAGGGTTCCATTGTCGGTTGTCTGCGGGCGGATGCCTTCGATGAAGTCCTCGTATGAGTACGAGGGGTGGAACTGCACGGTTTCGACCCGGTCAGGAGACCCTGCAACATATCTGGCGAAGCACTTTGCCACGAAAGTCTTGCCCGTTCCCGGTGGGCCGTAGAAGACGACCTGCCCCTTATCCTTAAGCAGCGCCTCTGCATTTTCCCAGAATGCCCGGTCTGTGAATGTCTCGGTGCAAAGCTCTGCAATTGTGTAGTAAGTCGGGCTGCTTATGTCTATCTTGAGATTTTCGAGGGTTTCCGGTGGGTTTTCCGAGGTTGCAAAGGCGAATAGAGGGTATAAATCTTTCAGGAATTGAGCTACCTCTTTTGAGAATTCCGATGGATCGTCGGGTATCCGGTAGAGTCCCATCTTATTGGCGAACTCTTCAAAAGACATTGTTGGTACCATATACTTAAAGAGGGCGAAGTCGGGGCTTTCCTCAAATTCGGTGGCAAGTTGCTCAATAACGTTTAGTGGAGCGTATCCTCTTGTGAAAGCGATATGGTTTGCATTGAGAATCGCTTTGATAAGGTCGTGGCGAGGCGCATGGTCAAGGGGAAGGGGGAGCAAATAGGAATATTCCGGTGAGTCAGCATCAGTTGACAATGAGCATTTTGGAGCGTTCATCAACAATGTTGCGAACAGGTCCCCATAGTTCTGAACGTTGGATTTGAAACGTTCCAGCACCCTGTCGCCCTTTGACCCGGCGATCTTAAGACTCACTACAACCCCTTCCCCATTTACTTCCACGGACAGGAGGGCATCTTCTAGTTTAGGCACTTCGGAGCGGTGGAAGGCGCCCCAGAACCATAAATTATAAGGTTCCTCTTTGTCTGCGCCTCGTCTTCTTCTAAGCCTGCCCATCACGTTCGGGTACTTGACCTCGGTCTCGAGCGATGGGTCAAGCTCCCGCATTACCGGGGCCACGGATTTCAGGAGACTTTCGAGTGGCTTTTTGACCGATTCCTCAAAGCGTCGCCGGTTGGCTTTGAACCATTGCTCGTTATTATTATCCGCCAGCTCCTGGAAGAACTTGAATGCATCGTCTGGAAAGCCTTTGAAAATGTCACCATCTGACTTTGAGGGTTTGGCAGTCTTCACAAGTTCATTTTCGACCACCCAGTAAATAAATGCATCGGTGAATAAGTAGTCAACCTCGCGACCAGCCTCCTCGGAAAGTATACGCCGCACTTCACCAATATACCTGCCCTCGGCCATATACCTGGCGCCGGCTTTGTACTTTGGCGGCAGGTCGGCCCCGACCGCCTGGAGGAATTCCCCGGTCTGCGAGTTCGTCACCCAGTATCGGTCTGGGAAGCGCAGCGCCAGCAGCTCCGAGAGGTAGCTGCGCCCCACACCTTTCTTGGCCTCGCATAGCCGCTCGAACTCACTTTCGGATATGCCGCGCTCGGCGGTCTCGATCAGGTCTAAAAGCCAGTCCCTGGCCTCCTGGAGAAGCCCACCGCTTTCCCCTGCCACCCACCCCCAGAATTGCTTTTTGCCTCTTGTGCCGCGCCAGCTATCGGTGTCCTCGAAAAGCTCGCGCAGCTCATCCTCGGTGAGATTTGGGATGCGCTCCGTGGTCAGGTATTCCGCTGCCCTTCTGGATCGCCTTTCTTTGTCTGCCAGTAGCCGGTTTTTCAGTTCCCCATTGTCATCGAGGAATTGCTTGATCAGCTCCCGAATGAGAGTGGTATCCATTCCTGCCCTCCTGGCATGTCAGGTATGCGGGCCTGTTGCGATGTGTGAACGTAACTGATCATTGCCCACTTGATTTCCCCGTGAGCGTTACCGTTCTCGACTATAACTCAAAGTGGACTCTGTGCGTATTGTACCTGGCGTGGTAATCGCCAACAATCGTGCGCACTATGTGTCGCTAGTCCAGATCGGCCTCTTCGAGGGCGGAGAAGCGGGCCAATTCGGCCTCGCGGCGGAGTATGGTTTTGAGGACTTCGCACATCAGATCGAGTGCCTGGATGATGCGCGGATCGGCCAGGGAGTACACAACCGACGTGCCATCTCGTTCCGCCAGCACGAGGGAGCGTTCGCGTAGCACCTTCAAGTGCCTAGAAACGGTCGGCTGCGGCATATTGAGGGCCTCGGCAAGCTCGTTGACGCGGAGCGGACATCGGGATAGCTCGTAAAGGATCAGAATACGCTTGGGATCGCCGATCCCACGGCATATCTTTTCGTGGAGCAGGTTGACCTCGCGTTCCAGCTGCTCCAGATTCTCTCGCCGACGGGTATCATCCCGGCACCTGCCGGCTCCAGAGTCGATGGGTTGATCGGCCATTGCACCATCTCCGGCGGTCTAGGGCGCGCTAAGGCCAGGATACGATGGAATCACCCCTGTGTCAATAACATTCGCTTATGCGAATATGTTCAACTAGCTCATCTGCTGCCAGTCGGGGCCGACCTTCACATCCACCTTTAGCGCCACGTCAAGCTTCATAGCGTTTTCCATCACTTCGCGCACCAGCTCGCGAACCGGCTCCAGTTCGGATTCGGGCACCTCCAGCACAAGCTCATCATGCACCTGCAATATCATCCGGCTGCGGAACCCATCCTCGCGGAGGCGACGATGTAGCCGCACCATCGCCAGCTTGATAATGTCGGCGGCTGTGCCCTGGATCGGCATGTTGATCGCCTCGCGTTCGGCCTGCTGGATCGCGATCTTGCTGACGCGCTTATTCTCCTCCTGGAAGATCGGGAAGTAGCGGCGGCGCCCCAGCAGCGTCTCCACGTAGCCCTTCTCGGCCACCTCGCGGCGGACGCTATCGAGGTACCGACGGACGCCGGGGAAGCGCTCGAAATACGCCCTGACAAATGCCTCCGCCTCGGCCAGCGTCAGATCGGATTCCCTGGCGAGCCGGAACGGACTCATGCCGTAAAGCAACCCGAAGTTGACCGTCTTGGCATAGCGGCGTTGCTCTTTGGTCACCTGGTCGAGCGGGATGCCGTAGACGGCGGCTGCGGTTGTCGCGTGGATGTCCTGGCCGCGCCGGAACGCCTCCAGCAGGGCCTGATCCTGCGAGATATGCGCCAGCACCCGCAACTCGATCTGCGAGTAATCCGCCGATAGCAGGAGATGTCCGGGTGGGGCGATGAAAGCCCTGCGGACTCTAGCTCCCATTTCGGTGCGGACGGGGATATTTTGCAGATTCGGATCGCTGGAGCTGAGCCTGCCGGTCACGGTGCCGGTCTGATTGAACGACGTATGCACCCGCCCGGTCTCCGGATTCACCAGCTCCGGCAGCCGGTCAACATAAGTATTCTTGAGCTTGCTCAGCTCCCGATAGCGCAATATCACCGGTATGACCGGGTGATAGTGTTTTATCTCCTCCAAGACTGCGGCGGCAGTTGAGATATGGCCGGATTGCGTCTTCTTGAGGCCCTCGGTGGGCAGCATCAGCTTGCCGAATAGCGCCTCACTCAGTTGCCGTGTGGAATTGATGTTGAACTCGTAGCCGACCAGCTCGTATATCTCCCGCTCCAGACTGGCGAGCCGTTCGGCCAGATCGCGGCTCATCTCGGCCAGGTAATCGGTATCCAGCAGCACGCCGTGCATTTCCATATCGGCCAGAACCGGCACCAGCGGCATCTCAACCTGGGTGAAAAGGTCCCAGACGCGCTTTTCGCGCAGCTCCGGTTCCAGCACATCCACCAATCGGCGGGTCATATCGACATCTGCGGCGGCATACGGGGCGACCTGCTCGATTGCAACCGCGTCCATCGTGAGCTGATTCTTGCCGCGTTTGCCGATCAGCTCCTCTATATGCGTCATCTCGACGCCGAGCCTGGCCCAGGCCAGATTCTTCAACCCCAGGTTATGGCTTGCCGGGTTGCAGAGCCATTCGGCTATCATGGTATCGAACGTGATCGGTGCCAGGTCCAGACCGTGGCGCCTGAGCACCACGTAATCGTACTTGGCGTTATGGCCGTACTTGAGCACATTCGGATCGCTCAGGAGCGGGCCAAGTGCCCTGGCGACATCCTCGAACGATAGCTGGTGACCCTCGGCGTGGCCGACCGGGATGTAGTAGCCGATCCCGGCCCGATCCGTCAGCGCGATCCCGACAAGCTCCGCCCGCATCTGATCCGTATCCGTCGTCTCCGTATCCACCGTGATCGCATCGGCCCGGCGCAGCCTCTCGACCAGATCGAGCAGGCGGCGCTTATCGCGCACTATGACGGTGTGGGTGGGCGCCAGCTCCTCATCGCCAACGGATGGGCCAAAAAGCGTCATCTGGGCCGGTTTACCTTCCGGCAGCCGATCCATCAGAGAGCGGAACTCCAATTGCCGGAAAAGCCCGGCCACCCGCTCACGCTCGAAGTCAACCGTGCGGCAGGCATCCAGATCGAGCGTGACCGGCAGGTCGCGGCGGATGCGGGCCAGATCGCGGCTCAGGAAGGCGTCGTCGCGGCCATCCTCCAGCTTCTTGCGCACTGCCCCTTTGATCTCATCCAGATGCTCGTAGATGCCTTCGAGTGAGCCATACCTTTGCAGCAATTTCGTCGCCGTTTTAGCGCCGATGCCTTTGACTCCGGGGATGTTATCGCTCGGATCGCCCACAAGCCCTTTCCAATCGGGTATCTGGGCCGGCTCGATCCCGAATTCCTCCCGGACGCGCTCGACGTCGTATATCTTGACCTGGCCCAGCTTACGGCCCGGCAGCTGTAGCCGGATCATCTCGTCCACCAACTGCGTCATATCCCGATCGCCGGTGATGATCAGACTCTCGACGCCTGCGCGTTCGGCCTGGAGCGTGGCCGTGCCCAGCACATCGTCGGCCTCATAGCCCTCCAGCTCCAGGATCGGGATGTTGAATGCCTCGACCAGTTCCCGGATTCGGTCGATCTGCAGCCGCAGATCGGATTCCATGCGCTCGCGGGTGCCCTTATAGTCGGGATATAGCTCATCGCGCCCGCTCATACCTCGATCGAAGCTGACGGCCAGGTAATCCGGCGCCATCTTGGTTATTATGTCCAGCAACGTCCTGGCGAAGCCGTATGTGGCATTGGTCGGCTCGCCGGACATTGTGGTGAAGGCCCCGCGCGGCAACGCAAAATACATCCGATACGCCAGCGCGTGCCCGTCTATCAGCACTAAACTCTCGGCCATAGTGTGAACACCTGTCTACGTTCGGACCCTCATTAACCGCCCCCCGATCGCCATCGCCGATTAGCCCGGTCGGTATTATAGCACACCGGCGCGGCGGGGTGCATTGCGCACCCGCATACCGTCGGTTATAATGCCGGTATGGCCGTTCGGTGACGGCATGGAGTGTGATGGATGGGCAACCCCGGCAGGATCGACATCGGTGGAGATGCGGAGTTCCACGGCAGCTATGTTGCGGGTCGCGACGTGAACATCTACCTCCCGCCGCAGAAGCTGGTGCCGCCGCAGGAGCTGGTGGAGAAGGCCCCAACTCACCTGCGGGTTCTGGTTTTCTGGCCCGACCCGTTTTACCAGGAGCGCCCGTTGCCCGGCCTGTACCGGGAATGGCAGGAGCTATCGCGGCGCGTGAGGGACCTGAAAGCGCCCGTGGCGTTGATCCGGAAGCGGCCACCCACATTTGATGGCTTGCGCTCGGCTTTGGGCAATCGCAAGCACCCGTTCCACATCGTCCACGTGATGGGGCATGGCCGCAGGGACCGGATACTGGCGGAGAAAGAGGACGGCACCCCGGATCAAATATCCATCGACGAGATGGCCCGGATATTCATCGATTCCGGCGTTGGGCTGGTTATGCTTAACGTATGCGATTCGCTTGAGATCGGCAGAGCTTTGGTGGATGCGGGGGTGCGGGCGGTCATCGCGACCGATCGCCCGGTGCCGGATAGGGCCGCCGCCAGGATGGGCGCCGCCCTGATAGACGGCCTGGTGAGGGGGCAAACGATACGCCGGGCCTTCGACGGCGCCGTATTGACCCTGAAGCACGACGGCGGATACATGGCCAAGGCGGCGGAAATCTACGAGCTGATGGGCGACCGCCTGGACATGCCCATTGTGGAGCCGGGCGAACTGGATGGTAAGCCTATCATATCCGATGGGAATCCGCCTCACTCGTTTTGGGAAAGATCCACCACCACATACGTCTGGAGACCAAAGCTCCTTTGCGACATATACCGGAAGCTGGAAAGCCCCGACCATAGGGTGCTGGTACTGCACGGCATCGGCCAGGCGGGCAAGACCACGCTGGCCCAGATGACCGCGGAGCGCTACGGCTGGAAATTCCCCGGCGGCATATTCTTCCTTTCGGCAAGGGACGGGATGCCCATCACACCGGGCGGGGTGGCCGCCGAGGTGATACAGGTGGTCGACCTCGGCCTGCAGCAGGGCGATGACCCGGTGAGCCATGCCGTGAGATACCTCGGCGACAGACAGTGCCTGCTCATCCTGGACAACCTGGAAACGCTCTCACGGGAGCAGGTCGCGGAGCTGGAGCACCTGATCGCCAGGGTAGACCCGTTTTCCGGCAGCAAAGTGCTCTGCACATCGCGCCATCTGGATGTATTTAGACCGGCACGGCTGCGCCACGAGCTGGTGAACGTGGTCGGGATGGAGGATGACGAGGCGATCGAGACCTTGAGAAGTCACTGCAGCGAAGAGGGACGCCGCCGCCTGTTCGGCCATGAGGCCGAGATAGCCGACCTGAGCCACCGTCATCCCGGATTGCTGGTCTGTGCCGCCTACATGGCGAACATGGGCTACGATGCCGGGGGCATCACCCGTAAGTTGCGGGAACTGCGCGGCGAGGGAAACCTGGAAAGGGCGGTGGAGGAGATGTTCGGAGTGACGGTGAGGACGCTTTTGCAAAATGCCCCGGACGCCCGTGATGCTTTGACTGCGTTGGTTCCCTTTGTCGGCAGCGCCGATTTCGACGCGCTCCTGGCGGTATATCGCGCGGTGATCGGCGATGAGGATGAGGCGGGTGGGGAGCGCGAGGAAAAAGCGAAGGACAGGCTCGAACGCGCCCTGGAGCCTGTGGTAAATGCCGGGATCGTGCGGCGGGAGGGGATGCGATATGGCCTGGAGCAGGCGATGGCCCACTACCTGGAAACCCATCCACCGGATGCCGATGGGCTTGAGCGCGCACACCGGGCGCACGCCGGGTACTTCCGGGGCCTTTTCTCCCGTGAGCGCGGGAAGTACGAAAGCATCCCGCTCCTGAAGGCAGAGCTGGAGAACCTGCGGGCCGCGTTTGCCTGGGCGCGCGGGAACGGCGAGCACCGCCTGTTGATCGATCTATTCGGCGCCGAGGATGGGTTCCTGCGGCAGATGGGTTTCTTCGGTGAGGAGCTGGAGTGGGCAGAGGCAGCGCTGGAGGCAGCAAAGGCGCTGGACGATGAGGAGCTGGTGGCCGGGGCGCAGAACAGCCTGGGCAATGCGTTAGTTTTCCTCCCGACGGGCAACAGGAGGAAAAATCTGATGAGGGCGATAGAGGCGTATGAGAAGGCGCTGAGGTTTTTGACGCCGGATGCCGCCCCGATGGGCTACGCGACGACGCAGAACAACCTGGGGGGTGCCTACTGGAGGCTATCGGAGATAGAGGACAGGGGGGGCAATCTGAGGAGGGCGGTAGAGGCGTATGAGGAGGCGCTGAAGTACTACACACCGGATGCTGCTCCGATGGGCTACGCGATGACGCAGAACAACCTGGGGCTTGCCTATTCCGAGCTGGCGGAGATAGAGATAGGGGACAACAGGAGGGAGAATCTGAGGGGGGCGATAGAGGCGTATGGGGAGGCGCTGAGGTTTTTGACGCCGGATGCCGCCCCGATGGGCTACGCGGCGACGCAGAACAACCTGGGGGGAGCCTACCAGAGGCTGGCGGAGATAGAGGAC
>JALXEW010000191.1 GCA_027069285.1 Ardenticatenia bacterium
GTCAGGGGGAGAGTGGTGTCATGGAGCCGCTTCCGCCTTCCGACAGAATGGGGATCAACTTCATAAACTCCGCCCAGCATGAACCCGATGGGGCGAGGTATGAGGCGGCAGCCCTTACCGGCGCCGGATGGGATAGGTGGCCGGTATACTGGTCGTCGGTGGAGGTGGAGCCGGACGTGTTCGAGTGGGGGGAATACGATCGGCTGGTATCCGAGGAGATAGAGAGGGGAATCAACATAGAGGCGATCTTGATGGTCGCGCCGAGATTCTATAGCGTCTCCGGCATCACGTTGCCAACGGGGACGCGGGAGCCGATCTTCTCCGACGGCACCGATGAGCCTGGTCCCGATAAAGAGATCAACCCGGAAAACCGCTGGGCCGTGTTCGTATCGAGGGCTGTGGAACGGTATATGCCGGGCGGCATATTGGCCGAACGAGAGGGATGGCCGGATGGCGCCGGGATCAGAGTCTGGGAGGTGTGGAACGAGCCCGATCTGTTCCAATATTGGGCCGATACGGTGGGTGCATATGCCCGCTTGTTGCGCGTGGCGTATATCGTGACTCACTGGCTTGATCCGGATGCCACCATCATGATCGGCGGGTTGGCGACCCGGCCTGGGGATACGTCCGACTGGTTCCGCACTTTGTTGATCTTTTTGGCTTCCGATCCCAACCGGGATCGGTTCAACTGGTACTTCGACGCGGTTGGTGTGCATAGCTACTTCGACATCCGTGATACCAGGGATAGCATAGCCTACGTGCAGCGGGCCTTAGCCTATTACGGGCTGGATAAGCCAATATGGCTCAATGAGAATGGGGTTGCCGTGTGGGATGATTACCCCGGCCCGTTCTGGACGCGCCAGGGGACGTACCCAATGCACTATAAGGCCACGCAGGAGGAGCAGGCGGCATATATCATCCAGACCGCAACGTATAGCTTTGCGTTGGGGGCGGATGTTTTCTTTTACTTTCAGCTATACGATGATTGCGGTGACAGCCCGGCGGGAACCGACTTCCCGTTGCACGAGGGCGAGCTTTGCGAGGAACTCGACCCATGCTGGGGGAACGCATATGGCCTCTTCCGCAACCCGGAAAACAGCCTTTGCTTCACTCACCATCCAGAGCCGGGTACCCCTCGTCCTGCCCTGCGGGCATATCGGCTTATCAGCCGGTTGTTCGGCCACGTGGAGTTCGAGGTGCTTTCGGCGGATGATGACCCACGTGCGCAGGTGGCCAGATTCGCGTTCTACCGCCCGGATACCTCTCAGCGGGTGCTCGTGATGTGGAATCAGACCGGCGGGGAAGTCACGATAGATGTCCCCACGATCGGCTCCACGGCTGAGCTGATAGACATGTACGGGGAGAGCGTAACCATCCACGGCGAGAACGGGGCATATACGATAACCCTGGAACCCGCCACCAACCTCAATAACCCAGATCATCCGGGTCGGTATGCCATTGGTGGGCCGCCGCTGATCTTGATCGAGCGCGTGCCTCCGACGGTTCTGCAATGAGAGGGCGCGAGGTGAAGCCATGTTGCTGGCCGTTGATATAGGCAATACGAACATACACCTGGGGCTGCACCGGGATGGTGAATGGCTGGTCACTTGGCGGATCCGCACCGTGCCGGATAAGATGCCGGATGAGTATGCCGTCCTGGTGCGTAGCTTTTTCCGCGAGGAGGGCCTGGATTTCGACGAGATAGAAGGCGTGGTGATCGGGAGTGTGGTGCCCAAGTTGACCGCCGCCTTTACCGAGCTATCCCGCCGTTACCTGGGCCACGAGCCGCTGATAGTAGGGCCGGGGGTGAGAACCGGCATCCGCCTCAAGATGGATAACCCCCATGAGGTGGGCGCAGATAGGGTGACCAATGCTGCTGCGGCCAGAAAACTTTACGGGTGCCCGGCCATTGTGATAGACTTCGGCACCGCGACGACTTTCGACGTCCTGTCACCGGAGGGCGATTACGTGGGTGGGGCGATCGCGCCGGGAATCGGCATTTCGCACGATGCACTGGTATCGCGAACTGCCCGCCTGCATAAGGTTGACCTGGAGCCGCCACCGTCACCAATTGGGCGTAACACGGTGCACGCGATGCAATCCGGCCTCTTCTATGGCTACGTGGCGATGATCGAGGGCATGGTCGAGCGGATACAGCGGGCGTTGGGCTGCAAGGCGAAGGTGATCGCGACCGGTGGGCTGGCGCCGCTTTTCGCCGAGCATACCGACGTGATAGAAGTGATCGCGCCGTACCTGACCCTGGACGGGTTGCGGCTGATATATGACATGAACTTGGAGGCGTAGTCCGCGCGGAGTTTGCCATGTCTCTGGGCGAGATGCGAGATGTTGTGCGCATGATGTTGGATGAGAACAGCCCGGCGGATGCGCCGACCGCTTACTACGCGCTATATCACGATCCGGCCAGATCGGCGCTTTTCGTCGAGCGTGATGCCGGGGGGAATCCGCTGGGATTCGTCGCCAGGTGCCAGACGGGCCTTGATCTATTTCGCCCGCTGGTCACCTTGAAGTGCAGGGATGCCGGGGTGCTATCCAGGTTGCTGGCACGGGCTTTGGTGCCCGGACGTCCGTACCTGCTATTTGCCAATCTCAATCAGCTGCCGATGCTCGGCAGCGACCTGGAGATCGGGGAGCAGCGCATCTATAGCATTTACTATCTCGATCCGGCCAGGTTCAGGCCGGTGGTGAACGTGATGGTGGTGCATAACCGCGCTCCCAATGGAACCCCACGTTGTGAGATACGCTCCGGGGGACTGCAGGCCGTGGCCGGCGTGAATTGGCAGTCGCCGGGATTCGCCGAGATATACGTGCATACCGAGCCTCTGGCCCGTAAGCGCGGTTGGGGGCGGAGTGTGGTCGCCGCCTGCACCGAGGAGGTGCTTAAGGAGGGCCGTATACCGCTCTATCTGGTCGAGCCACATAACGAGGAATCCGTTGGCCTGGCGATGCGGCTGGGATACGTTGACACCGGTGCCAGGCAGGTATTCGCAGAGATCACGTACAAAGGAGACGTGTGATGGCGAGGGCTACGCTCAAATTCACGCCCGGCTTCCTTTGGGGCACCGCTACGTCTGCACACCAGGTTGAGGGCAATAATACGCTCAATGATTGGTGGGCCTGGGAGCAACAGCCGGGTCATATTTATAAGAACCAGAGTTCCGGGATTGCCTGTAACTGGTGGGAAAACGCCGAGGAGGACTTCGATCGCGCCGCCGAGATGAACACCAATGCCCATAGGCTCTCGGTCGAATGGAGCCGGATCGAGCCGGAGCCAGGCAAGTGGGATGATTCCGCCCTTGACCGCTACCGCCAGATGGTATCGGGCCTGCGAGAGCGTGGGATCGAGCCAATGGTCACCCTGCACCACTTCACAAACCCCATGTGGCTGGCCGAGCAGGGCGGATGGGAAAACCCGGATGTGGTCACGCTATTTGCCAGATTCGCCCGCAAAGTGGTCGAAACGTTGGGTGAGCACGTCTCCCTATGGTGTACGCTCAACGAGCCGATAGTTCTCGCCACCCAGAGTTATGGATTCGGGCGTTGGCCGCCGGGCAAACGCAGTCGGAAGGCCATGCGGCGGGTGGTCGTCAACCAGCTACGGGCACATGCGGCGGCATATGAGGCCATCAAGGAAGCCCAACCGGATGCCAGAATCGGATTGGCCAAGAACATGATCGCCGTTTCACCGGCACGCCCTGCCTGGATTCATCGGCCCGCCGCCCGCGCAGTACGGTATACTTTTAATGAGGCGTTCCTGCTGGCATTGCGGGATGGCGCTCTGAAGTTCCCTGGCAGCCGCACGATTCAGTTGCCGGAGGTGAAGGGGAGCCTGGACTGGATCGGAGTCAACTACTACAGCCGATATTTCGGCAGGTTTGACCTGCTATCGCCATCATCGTTCTTCATAAACGCCTCCCCGCCGTCAGATCCGGAACGCAGCCCGGCGCCTGGTTGGGGCGAGACTTATCCGAGGGGCCTTTTCGAGAATATAAGATACCTTTGGGAGACTTTAGGCCTGCCGATTTACGTAACCGAAAACGGCATACCAGATCACGAAGATAAAAAGCGCCCTGCCTTCCTGCTGGAAAGCCTGAAGGCGCTTTGGGACGCGGTTAACTATTCCTGGCCGATACGCGGCTACTTCTTCTGGAGTCTGGTGGATAATTTCGAATGGTCGGAGGGGTATGACCCGCGCTTCAGCTTTGGGCTGATCGAGGTGGACTTTGAGACGCAGGAGCGCAGGTGGCGCCCCAGCGGACGGCTATATGCGGAGATATGCGCGGCAAATGGCTTCTCTTCGGATATGGCCGAACGATATGCGCCGGAAGTGCTCGGAAGGCTCTTTCCGGGATCGCCGCCGGAGTAAGGAGATGGGGAAATGGTTCAAAAGCAGGACTTCCGCAGGATCGAGAAATACGTCTGGGAGATACCGGCGACGTACCGCGATGATATGCGAGTCCCAGCACGCATCTACGCCAGCGAGAAGATGCTGGAGGTCGCGCTGAGGGACCGATCGGTAGAGCAGCTGGTCAACGTGGCTACGCTGCCCGGTGTGGTCGGGTATGCGCTCGCCATGCCGGACATCCACCAGGGGTACGGATTCCCGATAGGCGGCGTGGCGGCAACTAAGCTGCCCGACGGGGTGATCTCTCCGGGCGGCGTGGGGTATGACATCGGATGCGGCATCCGTGTGCTAAGCTCGAATATCGAGGCCGAGGCGATACGGCCATATCTCAACGATCTGGCCTCAGCCGTCTATCGCAACTGTCCAAGCGGAGTGGGACGCGGTGGCTCGGTCAAGCTGAGCTCCAAGCAATTCGACCGGGTACTGCAAATGGGTTCCAAATGGGCGCTGGATGCCGGCTATGCATACCCGGAGGATATACCACGTACCGAATCCCACGGCCACTTCCCGCAGGCCAACCCGGCCACCGTGAGTAAACGGGCACGCGAACGCGGATTCGACCAGGTGGGCACCCTGGGCGCCGGTAATCACTTCATCGAGATCGACATAGTGGCCGAGGTTTACGATCCAGAGGCGGCGGAAGCGATGGGACTGCGGAAAGGTCATGTCGCGGTGCAAATCCATACCGGAAGCCGTGGATTCGGCCACCAGGTGTGCACCGATTACGTGCGTAAGTTCCAGGAAGTGGTGCATCGCTATAACATCCGCCTGGCAGACCGTGAGTTGGTATGTGCCCCGCTGGATTCCAAAGAGGGCCGCGATTACCTGGGAGCGATGTTCGCCGCCGCCAATTTCGCCTTTGCCAACCGCCAGGTGCTGACTTTCCATGTCCGGCGTAGCTTCGAGCAAGTGCTGGGGGGTAAGCTTTCCGATTGGAGCTTGCGCCAGGTCTACGACATCGCCCATAACATGGCCAAACTCGAAAGGCACAAGGTCGACGGGAAGATGCTGGATGTGTGCGTGCATAGGAAAGGCGCCACACGTGCCTTCGGGCCTGGTTTTGAGGAACTGCCGGACGAATATCGGCCAATCGGACAGCCGGTGCTGGTGCCCGGCTCGATGGGAACCGCGTCGTACATCCTGGTGGGTACCGAGGAAAGCATGAGCAAGACTTTTGGCAGCACATGTCACGGTGCCGGTCGCGTGATGAGCCGCCGCCAGGCCAAGAAGAAGGTGCGCGGCAGCGAGATACGCCAGCAGATGGAGCGAGAAGGTATCGCGGTCAAAGCGGGCAGTATGGCAGGCCTGGCCGAGGAAGCATCCATCGCTTACAAGGACGTGGAGATGGTTGTGGATGTGGTACATCGCGCCGGTATCGCGAGAAAGGTCGCCAGGCTGGAGCCGATGGCGGTGATCAAAGGGTGATCCGGCTTACCGGCATCGGCCCCCTGGTTGCCGGCGGGAATATTTTGCTGATCTCCGGCGAACGCGGGGTCGGAAAGACAACGCTTTGTCGCCGGGCGGTGAAATGGGCCAGGGAGAATTCGAAGCGGGTTGGCGGCTTCCTCTCAGTCCCGGTCTACGGGCCTTCTGGCGATAAGATCGGGATCGAGCTGGAGAGCGCCGCCACCGGCGAACGGATTCCCCTGGCCGTTGTGACCGATAGGGATGCCGATGTGGGCGTCTACAAGTTTGACGGCGAGGCGATCCGCCGGGCGGTACAGTGGGTGGTGGAAGCGTCCGGATGCGATCTCATCGTGATCGACGAGATCGGCCCCTTGGAGATCGAGAAGGGCGGCGGGTGGGCGGATGTGATCCCCTGGCTGCGAAGAGGTGATTACAGGTGGGCACTGGTTGTGGTCAGGCCTGCGCTTGTCAGGCGGTTGGGGGAGATGCTTTCCGGTGAGGAGGCCAGATGCGTTGGGACGGTATATGTGACGCTTGAGAACCGCGACGCCCTGGCAGAGGCTTTGCGAACATATCCCGAACGGGATTAATGGCACAATAGGGTTCGTGATGTGATAGAGGTAAAGGATCTCACCGTGCGATATGGGCCTGTGACGGCCCTTGACGGCATATCCCTCTGTGTTGAGCGGGGGGAGTTTGTGCTGATAAGTGGACCTTCTGGCTGCGGCAAGAGCACCCTCGCACGCGCGTTGGCCGGGTTGCTGAGCGGTGTGGAAAACGTCCGGGTGACCGGCACCGTCCGGGTGGCCGGATTGGATGTGCTCGAATGCCCGGCTGCACAGGTGGCCAGGCATGTGGGTATGGTGTTCCAGAATCCGGGAACTCAGCTGTTCAGCCTGACCGTCGAGGAGGAGGTGGCCTTTGGGCCGCGTAACCTGGGCCTGCCGGAAGGTGAGGTGCAGAGGCGTGTCGAGGCGGCATTGGACGCCCTCGGACTGACCCGGCTACGTGAGAGGCCGACCGGTGAGCTTTCCGGTGGCGAGGCACAACGTTTGGCGATAGCCGCCGTCCTGGCGATGGGGCCGGAGGTGCTTATTCTGGATGAGCCTACGTCCAGTCTGGATGTGGATGGCACCAGACAGGTCGTCGCCGCGCTGGATGGGCTGCGAAAGCGGGGGATCACCATCCTGTTGATAGAGCATAAATTGGGGGATGTTGCCAGGCTGGCCGGGCGGACGCTTTTGATGGAATCGGGCAGGATCGTGGCCGATGGCCCCTCGGATGAGGTGCTGAGCGATAGGGCACTGCTGCGCCGATTGGGGATGCGGCGACCTGCCAGCGAGCCGGTCACCGATTGGGAGCGGTTGCTGAGGGAAAACGGGCTGACTCCGAGGGACGAGACGCCTTTGCTCTCGCTGCGTGGGGTGGTAGCCGGGTACGGCAAACGCGAGGTGCTGCATGGGGTGGACCTGGACATCTGGCCCGGCGAGTGGATGGCTTTGATCGGTGAGAACGGCGCCGGTAAGACGACGCTGGCATTGGTAGCTGCCGGGTTGTTGCGCCCCAGGCGCGGGAGCGTGCTCCGTCGTGATGAGCACGGCATCCTGAAGCCAATGCGGGTGAAGAAACCCGGCCTTGACGTCGGATTGCTCTTGCAGAACCCACTTGATCAGTTATTTTGTGCTATAGTAGATGAGGAAGTGGCCTTCGGGCCGATGAATTACGATCGTTTCGATCAATTCGAGCATGATAAGTTACTGGCCCGATGTGGGCTGGAGCGTCTGAGGAGGCGTCCCGTCCACGCGCTCTCCGCCGGTCAGCAACAACGTACCACTTTGGCGGCGGTTCTCGCGCTCTGTCCGGAGTTGGTCATCCTGGACGAGCCTACCATGGGGCAGGATTGGGGTCATCTGGAGCGCCTCATGGAATTCCTGCTGGAGTTGAACCGGGGTGGGACTGCCGTCCTGTTGATAACCCACGACTACAAACTCGTACACCATTACGCCCGCCGCGTGGCCCTTATGCGGGCGGGGCGGATCGTGGCGGATGGACTCGTGCCCGCAAGAGAGGAGGTTATGTCAGATGCGATCCGGGAAGTTAGGCGTGCGTGAACTCGTTCTGATCGGCGTCTTCGGGGCACTATGGGGCGCCGTGGAGATGAGCCTGGGCGCCGTCCTGCACTCGGTGGACATCCCGTTTCGTGGGACTGTCCTGACCGGGATCGGGATGATCATAGTGTTGGCCGGAAGGATTTTCGTGCCCAGGCGCGGTAGTACTTTCCTCATCGGCGTGGTGGCTGCTTTGATGAAACTGCTCAGCATCGGGGGTAACGTGCTTTCCCCGATGTTGGCGATATTGATCGAGGCCGGCCTGGCCGAGATCGCCCTTACCCTCTGGGGCGAACCCTCGCGCAAGGCGTTTGTCACGGCTGGAGCCGTATCGGTGCTATGGGCCTTCTTCCACCCATTCCTTTCGCAGGGGATTCTGGCCGGCAGGGGCATCACCTGGGCCTGGGAGGTTACCATCGAACGCGGGGCCGAGGCGCTGGGGCTTTCGCCTGAGGCAGTGGCCGCCATTGCCATCCTGCTGATCGCGATACGGTTGCTGGTGGGCGGGATTGCCGGATGGCTCGGATGGGATGTTGGGAAACTGGCCGAATCCCGCCTGCGAGCCTATACCGAGGCCGACAAGGAGGCCTGATCTATGACAGACGGCCCCCTGTGGAAGGTGGAACTGCACGCACATACCTGCTACTCACGCGATAGTCTCCTGAGGCCGGAGGCTTTTGTGGCCGCTTGCAGACGTAAGGGTATTGATCGCATTGCAGTCACGGATCATAATACGATGGCGGCAGTTGATAGGCTGCGGGATTTGGCGCCGGGTATGGTGATTCCCGGCGAGGAGATCATGACGACCGGCGGAGAGATATTGGGCTATTTTATGAGCAAGGAGATCCCGCCCGGCCTGACCCCGCAGGAGACTATCGAGAGGCTGAGGGAACAGGGGGCCGTGATCGGCATAGCCCACCCGTTTGATAGGCTGCGCGGCGGTGCGTGGGATGCGGATGCCCTGGAGGAGATCGTGGGGCTGGTTGATTTCGTCGAGGTTTTCAACGCCCGCTGCGTCTTCCACGGGGATAACGTCCGCGCGTTGCAATTTGCCGAAAGACATGGCCTGCCCGGCACAGCCGGTTCGGATGCGCATACCACTTATGAGATCGGACGCTCGGTTATGCTGATGGAGCCGTTCGACGGTGCCGATGGGTTCCTGGAGGCTTTGCGCCAGGGGAGGCGAGTCGAGCGGGCAACATCCCCGCTGATCCACCTGGTGACCGCTTTCGCAAAGCGTGCTAAAAAGCTGGGATGGGGCGCGGCCTCCGTTTGATCCTGACGGTTTGGGCCGCTTTGTCGGCGGTTGGCTGTGCCTCGTATCGGGGGGGGCGGACGGCACCGGGTTGGAATGTGGCGGATCGGGTAACCGTGAGCGTGGGTGATGCGCCGGCTGTGGGCATCCGAAGTGATGGGCGGGCCGTCGTTATGGCGGTGATGCGCGACGCGACCGGGACTCATTTGACGTATACCGATCTGAGCATGGGAGCGACCATCGGGGGGTCATCCCATGTTCTTGATCTGGCGGTTTCGGCGCCGGGGCGGATCGGGTTGTACCGGATGGGCGCCGGGTGGCTCCTGCTCTGGATCGAGGGCGATTCTCAGGAAAAGTCGCTCAATGCCGCGTTGCTCGATGCGGATATGTCCGTCAAACGCGGGCCGGTGGTACTGGCGGAGGGTGTTTCCTCGTATGCTGCCCGCTCCAATGGCGACGGGCTGCTCGTACTTTGGAGCGGCTACGGCCCGGAACCGTGGCTGAGTGCCGTCCGGCTGGATCGGCGGGGGAGGCCGGTGGATGAAAGGCGCCTGGGTGGCAATGTATTGTTACCTGCGATCACGTCCGGCGCGGGGATGTGCCACCTGGCCTGGGTAGCGCAGGCCACTGAGTCCAGGTGGGAGCTGCGGTATCTGGCGTATGATGGTGAGTACCCCGATCCAATGGCCGGGGTGCGGGTTTGTGCTCCCTGGGGCTGGGATGAGTGGCCGGTTGACGTGGCGATCGGGTTAGACCATAACACGGTATACGTGTTCGTCACGGTGGAGCGCCTTACCGGCGATGAGGCGGAGAGCCGTAGTGTGCTGACGGCGTATTTCCCTCTGGACCGTCCGTCCGAGGCGGAGTGTGGCCGATTGGAGATGCCACGGCCTTCTGCCGGGGTCGATTACGTGCCGTGGGATACCGGTTTGAATTCCGGCCACATGGCGCAGTGGCCGGAGGTGGTTGATATGCCTGCCGGTTCGGTCGCCGTGGCTGCCGGGGAGTACGGTGTGCTGCCGGTTGCGGTCGGCGTGGCCTCATCGCCCGTTGAGTATGGGCCGCTGGCCGTGGTATATATGCGCGACGGGCAACCTCTTGGCTATCAGTGGGTCGCCTCGGAAGTTGGACTTGGGCTGACTCTGGCCGTGGATGGGGCCGGGTATCTGCACCTGGCCTGGGATGGCCCTGCCTCGCTTGAGGGCCGGGCGGTGGGTTACGCTACCACGCGCCCGCCTAACTGATCCAGTCCCGTCGAACCGGGTCCCAATCGCGATGGCGGTAGGCGTTCTTACATGCCAGGCATATCCTGGCGCTATCCAGCTTGCCGGAGTCTCGCCAGCGCCAGCGGACGGTACCCAGGTGAAATCTGCAGGTTGGCCGGAGGCAGATGGGGCAGATTATCCCATCCTCAAGCCCGGCGTCGCCGTAGCGGCGCTTATCCTCCGGGTTAGAATCGCAGATGTGGCAATGTGTTACCGCCATATCTCTTCTCGCAGTGCAAAAGCCGGGTTATTATACCCCAAAAGGCAGACGGCAGAAGGCTTATGCTGACGATAGAGACGATACGACACAGGCTTTGGGAAGCGGATAGACGAAAGGTCGCGTTGGCCCTGGGGGCCGTGGGGGGAGTGGCTGCGGGTGTGATCGGGCTGCTTCTGGCAGTGATCGGCCCGGTCTATACCGTGGCGCTGTTGGCCGGGATCGCGCTTGGGGTGTGGATGCTGACCGATCTGAACGGGGCGCTCTACGTCATGATCGCGATAATCATGTTGCTGCCATACGGCACGCTCCCGTTCAAGATCGGGCTGACGCCCACGTTTCTCGACCTGGCAATGGGGGCTGCGCTGCTGGTGTATCTGTTCCAGTGGATGACCGGGAGACGCCGCAGGCTGACGATCACGCCGGTACATCCGGCAATTGTGGCATTCGCGATTTTCGCGTGCTTTAGCTTTGTGGTCGGGCTTCAACATGCGATGTTCCGTTCCAGCGACATCCGACACTTCGCGGAGCTGATGCTGAGCATAGGTTTCGCGTTGATAATCGTGGACGTCGCGCGGGATGAGGAGACGTTGCGGAAACTGGCCCTGGTGATTCTGGTGACGGGCACGATGGCCGCAGCGTTGGCGATATTCCTGTATGCGCTGCCGGACGCGACGGCGGAGCGATTGCTGGTGAGCCTGAGCCGGATCGGGTACCCGGATGGCGGGGTGATCCGCTATATAGAAGACAACCCGGCGCTGCCGGAGCGTGCGATCGGCACTTCGGTAGACCCCAACTCGTTGGGCGGGATGTTGGTGATGGTGGGATCGCTGGCGGCGCCGCAGTTATTCGCACGCAGGCCGCTTTTGGGAAGGCGATGGGTCGCATGGGTCGCGCTGGGGACGCTTGGGGTTGCCTTGCTGTTGACGTTTTCACGCGGTTCGATGTTGGCCTTTGCCGGGGCTATGGCCTTCATCGCCTTGCTCCGCTATCGGAGACTGCTGTTTGTGCTGGTGATCCTGGGGCTGCTGCTGATGATGTTGCCGCCGGCGCAGGATTTTGTCGCCCATTTGATAGAGGGCTTCAGGGCCGAGGATAAGGCGACCCAGATGCGCTTCGGCGAGTATAAGGACGCGCTGAGATTGATCGGGCGCTACCCGATATTCGGTGTCGGGTTCACCGGCACGCCGGATGTGGACCTGTATCTGGGCGTTTCCAGCGTCTATCTGACGATTCTCTGCAACATGGGATTCGCAGGGCTGGCGGTTTTTTTGATAGCGATGGCGGCCCTCTTCGGCTACGGGCTTGCAAATGCCGGGAGGGTTCGTCTCCACGAGGGTGTGGAGGCGATCTGGCTTGGCTTTTACGCGGGCCTGGTGGGCGTTGGGATCGTCGGGATGTTCGACCACTACTTCTTCAACCTGGAGTTCCACCATGCCGAGACGTTATTCTGGTTATACGTCGGGTTGGCGCTGGCCTCAACGCGGGTGGCCGTGCGCGGAGGGGAGCCTTGATGAGTGGCCGCCGCGACTTATTTCCCCGGCCTGAATTCTGTGGAAAATCACATCAGCCCGCCGCGCGGCATGAGCCTGAGCGCGGTGGCGACCCCTGCCGGTAGCGATGGGTAAGGGGCAGGCCCGGAATTCTTTCCGGGTGCGGTGGCTCCGGATGGCCTGATATGGTGCCGTTTCGCCCGTGTGGCCGCATTTTGAAGTCGGCGTGACCGGCTGGTATCATCAGTCCGGGAGGTGGCCGATGCGTCCAGTCACCAACGAGAAAGCTCTTAAGCGCAACCGAACGCTGGCTCATGTTGTCTTCATCCTCAGCGTGGCAGTCCTGGGTGCCGGCCTGTTCATATCATGGCGCGGGGGTGATCCTAATGAGATGCTCATCCCTGCATTGATATTGCCGGTTGGCATGGCGCTCTCGATCATGGCCGTGCGCATGACCAATCTGTGGATTCGTGAGCCGGCGCCTCATGAGGTATTGGCCGATTCGCTCAGGAGCTTTAGTAACAAGACGATCTTGTATAATTATTGCTTCCCGGTCAGGCATGTGATCATCTGTCCGTCCGGGGTTTTCACCGTTACCACGCGCTTTCAGGAGGGGAAATTCGCCGTTAAGGGTGATAAGTGGCGTGATCGCCCCAGGGGGATTTTCGGGTATATCGGCGCGGCAATGCGCCAGGAGCTGCTTGGCAATCCGACCGCTCAGGCCAGGCGCGAGGCTGCCAGGATGCAGAAGGTACTCGACCAGGCGGTGCCCGATTCCGGCGTCAGGGTCGAGCCGCTGATAGTTTTCCTGAGCGATAAGGCGGAGTTCGAGGCCGAGGAGCCTGTGGTGCCGGTACTATATGCCGATCCCAGGCGTAGTCCCAGCCTGCGGGAACACCTGCGCAGGCTCAATCGAAATCGGGAGCGTCCCGCACTGACGAAGGCCCAGATCGAGGCGCTTGAGGCCAAAGCCGGAATATCACGGAGATGAAGGGCAGAGGGTTTTTGTGGGGCTTTGTGGCGTTGAGCGCGTTGGCGTTTCTGCTCCGCGTGGTCGCGTTGGGGGATGTGCCGCTGCGGGGTGATGAGGCGTTCGCGGTGCTTTATTGGGCGGCGCCGCCTTCAGAGTCGTTTGCTATGGCGGCCCAGGAGCCACATCCGCCGCTCACCTATCTTACCTTTTTCGTTTGGACGGGGCTTGTCGGCATCTCGGAATTTGCCGTGCGGTATATTTCGGTGCTGGCGGGGATGGTGAGCCTTGCCGCCGTCTTCCGGATCGGCAAGGCGCTGGGAGGCCGGTACCTGGGGATGATGGGAGCTTTCCTGTGGGCGGTGAACCCGTACCAGGTCTGGCACGCACGTGACGCCCGCAATTACGTGCTCTGGACGGCAATTAGCGCGGTGGCAGTCATGCTGATGCTGAGGGTGGCGTTTGCGCCCGTCCGTCGGGCGACCGGGAGACGAGGGGCTTTCTGGAAGGAAATCGTCCCCTGGGCGGCTTATGTGCTGGCAGAGGCGGCTGCTGCATACACGTTTTACCTGGAAGTTTTCATGCTGGCTTTCCAAAACTCGGTTGCGGTGCTCTGGCATCGGCGTGATGGGGGCTGGCTGCGGAAGTGGGCGATCTCGCAGGCTGCGGTATTGGCGATCATGGCGCCGTGGTACCTTCAACCGCGTCTCTGGCGCACCTCATATGGCGGGACGGCTTCGCGTTTGAAGCCGTTCGAGCTGATCACCAGGGCGTTGCCGGAGCTGACGTTTGGTGAGACGTTGCCCGATCCGGCAAAGACGTGGCTTTGGGTGCCGACTTTGGCTTTGATCGTCGGCGGCCTGTACTTGACATATCGGTGGTCGCGGGAGAGATTCGCGTTCCTGGCGCTCTATATGGGCGTGCCGCTGGCGCTACTGGGCGTGATCTCGCTGCTCAGGCCGTTTTTCCGCCCGCGATATGTCATCGCGTCGGCGCCTGCGTACACGCTGGCTTTGGCGATATTGATATTGCGGCTGCCGGTTGAACTCGGTGCCTTCCGGCGTGAAGGCTCGCCGGCAATGGGGCGTGCCGTCTCGTACGCCGGGCGGCTGCGTGGGTTGCTCAGGTGGCGGGCCGGTGCTGTGGCTACGGTGATAGTCTGGGGACTGGTGCTTGCGTTGGATGTGGTTATGTTGTGGCACGGCCTGGCCGATCCGGCATTCCGCAAATCTCCGGAATGGTCGGAGTTGGCCGGATTTCTGGAGCGTCACGCGGCGCCGGATGATATTATCGCGATCAATGTGCCGGATCCCGCTTTCTCGTACTACTATCACGGTTCCGCAGAGGCTACCACATGGCCGCCAACGCCGAATCCGGCCCCAGAAGAGGTGGCCGGGATGCTATCGGAGGCGATTGCGACTTATAGGGCGGTCTGGTTCATCCCGACGACGGTGCCATATTGGGATTCCGAGCAGGTGGTTTTGCATTGGCTGGATGCCAACGCTCAGCTCGTAGACGATCTGTGGGTGGATGGCTTTCGGGTGCGACAGTACAGGCGTTGGGATGCCTCTCCGGATGAGATCGCCACGCGCACGGCTATCCGGGCCGGGGATTTTGGGAGCATGGTCGGCTACGAGGTGAGGCCGGAGATGTTACCTCGCGGCGTGGTGGCGACCGATGCCGATAGGGGGTTACGTGTGATCCTGTTTTGGGTGCCGGTGGCGCCGGCGCCTTTGGATTACACGGTGTTTGTCCATTTGATCGGGCGGGTCAATCCTGAGACCGGGACTCCGCTTTGGGCACAGGACGATCACCCGCCGCAGTGGGGGCGTGTGCGAACCAGTGCCTGGCCGGCAGGCGAGCTTTTGCGGGATGTTTATACGCTTGACCTTCACGGGGTGCCGCCGGGCGATTACGAGCTGCGATTCGGCATGTACGAGCCGGTTACCGGCGAGCGCCTGATACTGGAGGACCTGGATACCGGCGAACGCGGGGATTCGATACCGCTTTTCCCCGTGACGGTGCTGGAGGGAGATGGATGAGCGACCGAATCAGGGTGCGCTTTGCCCCAAGCCCAACCGGGGAGCCGCATTTGGGCAACATGCGGACGGCACTCTTCAACTGGTGCTTTGCCCGCTCGACCGGCGGGGTGTTTATCCTGCGGATCGAGGACACCGACCGGAAGAGGTTGATTCCCGGCGCGGTCGAGGCAATGGAGAACGCGCTCAGGTGGCTTGGGCTTGACTGGGACGAGGGGCCGGATGTGGGCGGACCACATGCCCCATATGTGCAATCCGAGCGGCTGGAGCTTTACCGTGAGGCGGCAGAACGTCTGGTGGCCGAGGGCAAGGCATACCGATGCTCCTGCAGCGAGGAGCGGCTGGAAAAGTTGCGGGAGGCGCAGGCGGCACGTGGAGTTGAGCCGAGATATGACAGGCACTGCCGGGATTTGAATATCGGGCCGGATGTGCCACACGTGATCCGGTTCAAAATGCCGCTTGAGGGCCGCACCGAGGTACACGATCGGCTGCGGGGCAATATCTCATTCGAGAATCACACGCTCGACGATTTCGTGCTGCTCAAATCCGATGGGTTCCCGACCTATCACCTGGCGAACGTGGTTGACGATCATGAGATGGGCGTGACGCATGTGATGCGCGGTGATGAATGGTTGCCTTCGACTCCCAGGCACGTGCAACTTTATCGCGCGTTCGGGTGGGAGCCGCCGATCTGGATTCACCTGCCGCTGATCACCGATAAACGCGGGCGCAAGCTCAAAAAACGAGACCCTTCGTTGCGGGTGAGCACATATATCGAGAAGGGCTACCTGCCTGAAGGCGTTTTCAACTACCTGGCGTTCCTGGGGTGGCACCCCGGCACCACCGAGGAGATCATGGCGCCGGATGAGATCGTGGAGCGTTTCTCTTTGGACGGGCTGAGCAAAGGCCCCGCCGCGTTCGATCCCGATAGGTTAAACTGGTTTAATAGGCAGCATATGGCCAGGCTGGACGTTGACGAGCTGGCGGAGCGGGCGCTAC
>JALXEW010000192.1 GCA_027069285.1 Ardenticatenia bacterium
TATCCCGGCTGGCACGCCCGACTTGACGGCGAGGATGTGCCGATATATCGTGCGGATGTGCTCTTCAGAGCAGTTCCGGTGCCCGGCGGGCACCATATAATCGAGATGTGGTTCGAGCAGGACGGCCTTTTGCCCGGAACGCTCATAAGCCTGGCGACGGTTGCCCTTGCAGGGGTGATCACGTTGCTTTCCGGCAATCGGCTCCGGGGTATAATCCGTGAGTGGCCGTGGAAAAGATAACGATCCTGGAAGGCAAATGCATAATCCTGGGCGTCACCGGCAGCGTGGCAGCCTATAAATCCGCGATTCTCGCCAGCCACCTGACGCAGATGGGCGCCGATGTGAACGTGGTGATGACCGACGCCGCGTGCAGGTTCATAGCCCCTTTGACCTTTCAGGCGCTGACCGGGCGTCCGGTTTATACCGATATGTGGTCACCGCCGGTCGGTGGGGATGAGACGAATGTGCACATCGCGCATGTGGGACTCGGCGAGGCGGCAGACCTGATGGTGATCGCGCCGGCGACGGCGAATACACTCGCCAGGTTAGCGCACGGCCTGGCCGATAACCTGCTGACGCTCACGGCGCTGGCGGCTCGATGTCCGATCATGGTTGCCCCGGCGATGGACGGGGCGATGTACGCCGCCGACGTCACCCAGGAAAACATCGGTACACTGGAGCGGAGGGGGCTGATCGTAATCGGCCCGGCGGGCGGGAGGATGGCTTCTGGGCTTGAGGGGCGCGGGCGTATGGTGGAGCCGGATGAGATAATCGGCCACATCCGCCTTGTGCTCGGACGTGAGGGGCCGCTGAAGGATCGCAAGGTGGTGGTGACCGCCGGGGGCACGCGGGAACCGATTGATCCGGTGCGCTTCATCACCAATCCCTCATCCGGCAGGCAGGGTTATGCACTGGCACAGGCTGCGATCGATATGGGGGCCTCGGTTGTCCTGATCACCGCTCCGACGTGCCTGACCGCGCCTGTTGGCGCAGAGGTGATCCGGGTTGGAAGCGCGGAGGAGATGGCCGATGCGGTGGAAGGACACCTGGCAGATGCGGATGCGCTGATCATGGCGGCTGCGGTTGCCGACTTCCGTCCGATTGAAGTGGCCGCTCACAAGCTTAAAAAGGAAAACCTGGATGAGTTGACCCTGCGCCTGGTGCGGACTCCGGACATTCTGGCCCGTGCGGGCGAACTTCGCAGGAAAGTTGGGATGCCGCGCGTGCTTGTCGGATTCGCCGCCGAAAGTCGAGACCTGCTGGAAAACGCCCGCGCCAAGCTTGAGCGCAAGGGCCTGGACATGATCGTCGCCAACGATATAACCGCGCCCGATGCCGGATTTGGTGCCGAGACTAATCGCGTGACCTTGCTGTATGCGTCCGGTAAAATCGAGCCACTGAAGCTGATGAGCAAGCAGAAAGTGGCCGAACATGTGATGCGGCGGGTAGCCGATATGCTGGCCTCTCTTTCCTGATCCGCCGTATGTGGTGACGGGCGGGCTTGCGGGCCGGATTTCGCGCCTGACCATGACATTTAGCATTTTGACGAGCCTGCCGCCAGGCCGTATAATCCCAATTGGCTGCCAGGGCGGTTAGCTCAGTTGGTTAGAGCGCTTCTCTTACAAAGAAGAGGTCACAGGTTCAAGTCCTGTACCGCCCACTGGCATTTTTTATTCTCTGCGGGATTGATGATGTCTGGAACGGGTGAATTGCGAGTGCAAAATGCTGCTGCAACCGGTACGCCGCCGATGCCCCCCGTCGGCGCGCGAGGGCCACGTCTGGTCACGAAGGCCGAGCGTCGGAGACGTCAGATCATGTACGCGGCCATCATGGCCTTTTCCGCAATTTGCGTGTTCTTCGGCTCGATAGGGGGAGCTGCATTCCTGGGATACCGGCACGGGGAAAGGGATTGGCAGATCAGCTCCGCCCTGACGCAGGAGGCGATGCTCTCCGAGCAGTACGGCCTGGCCGTGCAGGATATGAACGCGGAACGATATGAGCTGGCGATCGAGCGGCTGAATTGGATTCTGGAACGTGATCCGTTTTATCCGGGCGCTGCGGAGCTTTTGACCGACGCGATCCGCCTGGCGAATGCCACCCCAACCCCGACACCTACCATCACCCCGACGGTGATAGTGACCCCCACACCCGTCCAGGCCAACGCCGATCCAGACGAATTACTGGCACAGGCCGAGGAACTCTACGCGGCGGAAAACTGGCTGGGCGTCATAGAAGTGCTGGAGGCGCTCATAGGGATCGATCCGGCGTACCAGACCGATCACGTCGAGCAGATGCTCTTTGAGGCGCTGGTCGCCCAGGGGCGGGCGTACCTGGCAGGTGGGGAGCTTGAGGCCGGGATTCAGATGATAGATCGGGCCAACATCTACCGTCAGGTCGGCGCGGATGTGCTGGCCGAGCGGAACCTGGCCGAGCAGTACCTGGATGCCATCCGGACATGGGGAGTGGATTGGGATCGCACCATAGAACGTCTGGAAGAGCTATACCAGGCGGCACCGGGATACCTGGACGTGGGAACCCGCCTGTTTAACGCCCACGTGGCGTACGGGGATAGCCTGATGGCCCGTACCGACTATTGCCCGGCGCTCCAGCAGTATACCCAGGCGCTCCACATCATGGGCAGCGATGAGGTCGAGGGCAAGCGTGCCCAGGCCGCCGAAGGATGCCGTAACGCCACGCCCACCCCGATTCCATCGGTCTCCGGCATATACGAGGGGCCGGTATCCGTGCCGGGGTTCCCAGGCGGACGATTGGCCTATGAAGTGGTGAACCCGGATATAGGCGTCTATTGCATCATGGTTCTTGATGGCGCCTCGGTTTCCATAGTTGATACCGGCAGGCTCAATCCGAGCTGGCGCCGTGACGGGGGTGGCATCGTCTACAGTGGCGATCCGATTGCAGATGGAGCGATCTACGGCACGGCACCGGATGGCTCGTGGATCACAATCGTGAGCGGCGAGGAGGGCGCCAACCTTTTCCCGTCGTACTCACCGGATGGCACCCGAATAGCCTTCGCCCGCAGGGAGGCCGGGGGCACCACCGGCATCTGGATCGCGCCGGCGAACGGTGGCGCTGCATACCGGCTTGCGGGTGGCAAATCCCCGATCTGGGGGCCAACCGGCTTCATCGCATATAACGACGGCAGTGGGATCGTGCTGGATAACCCCGATGACGGCCCCGGCGGCGCCAGAGTCACCACCGGGCCTGAGGACTTCCCGCACTCGTGGTCGCCGGATGGGCAATGGGTGGCGTTTACCTCGCCCGCCGATGGTGACTGGGACGTTTACAAAGTCTCGATTGCCGGCGAGATAGTCCAGCTGACCAATTTCCCCTATAATGAAGGCGCTCCGGCCTGGTCTCCGGACGGTAGCACCATTGCGTTCATATCGAATCAGAGCGGCGACTGGGCCATCTATCTTGTCGGCAGCGAGGGCGGCGATCCGTGGCGGATAGTTGACCTGGGCGCCCGTAACCCGTACTGGCCTAATAACCGCATGAGCTGGGGGCCGTGATTTGAGATGCCATGACGACACAGGCGATCAAATACGGTCGGGTAACCTGGACAAATATCGTCAGGCCCACCCAGGAGGATATAGAGGCCCTGGGCGAGGCCTATCCGCACTTCCACCCGCTCGACTTGGAAGATACCCTCAGCCGGATCGAGCGCCCGAAGATAGACGAGTATGACGATTATCTTTTCGTCGTGATGCACTTTCCGCTTTGGGACCCGGTTCACAGGGTATCCCGCCCCAGCGAGGTGGATATGTTTATCGGCTCCGGCTACCTGGTCACCGTGCATGATGGGGTGCTGAAGCCGTTGAACGAATTGTTCCAGCACTGCCTTGAAGACGAAGATGTGCGCCGTGAGCTTATGAGCCACGGCGCAAGCCGTGTGTTTTACGCGGTGATAGACCGGCTGGTTGACTACATATTCCCGATCCTGTACAAAGTGGATGCCAATATCCGCGCCATCGAAGAGGACATCTTCACCGAGAGTACCCGTCACGTGATGCAGGCGATCTCCTTTGTGCGGCGTGATGTGATCGCATTGCGCCGGATAATCCGCCCACAGATCCCCATAGTCTCTAACCTGGAGCGGGTGGATAGGCCGTTCATACACGAGGAGCTGGAGGAATACTTCGGCGACATACTCGACCACCTGTACCGTGCCCGTGACATCCTTGACGACCATGCGGAGGTCATCGCCGGCCTGGCCGAAACCGCCGATACAATGGCCTCCTATCACATCAACGAAGTGATGCGCATCCTGACCGTTTTCTCGGTGATCATGATGCCGCTTGAGCTGATCGCCGGCTGCTACGGCATGAACGTGCTCCTGCCGTTCGAGGATCATCCGGTGGCATTTGCCGCATTGATGGCCCTGATGGGCCTGACTGTGATAGTGATGCTGATATTCTTCAAATCGCAACGTTGGCTATGAGCAAAACCCCTTCATTGCCCTCACCGACATACGTTGACACGCCCGCGAAGCTGGAACTACTGGTCGCCGATCTGGAAAGTTCCCCTCTGATCGCAGTGGATACCGAGGCCAATAGCCTGTACGCCTACCATGAGCGTGTCTGCCTGATCCAGATTTCAACCCGTGAGCGTGATTACGTCGTAGACCCGCTGGCACTGGATGACCTCGGCCCGCTGGCCTCCCCTATGGCCGACCGGAATATCGAGAAAGTATTCCATGCCGCCGAATATGACATCATGGGACTCAAGCGCGACTTTGGCTTCGAGTTCGCCGGGCTCTTCGATACCATGCTCGCCGCCAGGATACTGGGACATAAAGAAGTGGGCCTCGGCTCGCTGCTCAGACAGTACTTCGGAGTTGAAGTGGATAAGCGCCACCAACGTGACGATTGGGGTGAGCGCCCCATACCCCATGATAGATTAGTCTACGCCCAGATGGATACCC
>JALXEW010000193.1 GCA_027069285.1 Ardenticatenia bacterium
GGTCTGGGTGGGAACGGGCGTATCGGTCGCCACCAGAAGCAGCTCCACGTCTATCACCTCCGGCAGGACATCTGCCTCTTGAATGGCCCCGCGAGCGTAAACCCGTGGCCGCACCTGATGTACACCCGGACCTAACCCGCTCACAGCCACGACCACGCGGATGCCGTCCTCTGTCAGGTCTTCGACCACCGGTTGCGGCCCGGTGATCAGCAGATTCACTTCCTCAACCGCCAGACGCGCTTGAAGGTTCGGCCCAACACCCTCTACCTCAACCGGTATCTCGTCGAACGCCCGCGTGATCAGCACAGGCTCGATCACCACGCGCACTTCGATGGTCTGGCCGGTGTAAGGGAATACCCTCGGATCCGGGATCACGACCCCAACCTGACTGACGAACGTCTCGGTGTGACCGGTCAGGTCTATCGGCTCGGTATTGACCACTCCGGCCATGTTATCCAGCGCATCCTGCGGGCCGCCAACTATGATGCTCTGCGGCGAGTACTCCACACGCACCCGGCTGTAACCTTCCGGTAGCTCGCCGCGCAGGTCTGGCACCACATATACCTCGCGATACCCCTCTCGCGGCTCTATCGGCACCGTGACCGATACCGTCCTGGGCGAAAGTTCCACACCCGATACCGTGTGACCATCCTCATCGCGCGCGTGCAGCGATACTTCCCTCATAACCGTGGTTCGCTCCCCGTTTATCAACAGGGTGCCACGCACTTCGGATACCTGCTCCACCAACGAGGCCGGGCCGGAAACTATCGCCACCTGAGTCTCTATCTGCGGCTCCTGCGCCTCATAGCCCAATGCCGGCGCACCGCCGATCTCTATGGAAATCGGGATGCGGCTTTCGATCAAAACATCCAGCTCCACCGTGATCTGGGCCGGCCTCACCTTCACGTCCAGCACCCTCACCCACCCCGGCAATACCGGCTCCAAATCCACCTGGTGAACTCCCCTGCCCAATCCATCCAGATTCGCTACCACGCGCACATCTCTGGGGTCTAAGTCCCGCAATACCGAGCGCTGAGTTCGTACTATCACTTCGGCCACGGGATTCATTTCGTCCAGGTTGAGGATCACTACGTTATCGGCACGCGCCGTGAAGTCTATCGGCACTTCATCAAATACGCGCGTTTCTATCGGGTTTTCCTGCTGCACAGCCGCTACCCAAACCCATAGCGCCAGCAGGAACGAAACTGCTATCAGGCCAAGCTGCCGGGCTATGTCACTCCACGGGATACGCCTTGATGGGGAACGCATATCACACTACCGGGTTAATCCCCGCGCCGCCTCCGGAGCGCAGACCAAAGCAATGCCAGTACCAACCCCCACGCAACCACTTCCACAGGGTCTGGCGGCACTTTGTGGGCCGGGAATAGACGACGCACATTCCGATGATAAAGTGGCTCCATCAGCCAGTTAACTACTCTATCGGCCAGGAATATCTCCTCCGGCATACCATGCTCAGGCGGCGGGCCTTTTGGCGAAGGTGGCGAATCCGGCAGCTCAACATCGGCCACTAATACGGAGTTATCCCCATCCGGACGCTTTAATACGCTCCCGTCGCCGGCTATGATAGAGGCATTGCCGAAGAAGTCGGCCTCTAATCTGGCATCCGCAAATTGCCCGATTCGCGGCCATAGTTCCGGTCTCCCCGCCGATAGGACCAGGCCTGTCAGCCTGGGGCGCGGGATCGGGCTGGAGAAACGCCCGGCAACCGTCGCCGCCACAACCGGAACGCCGATATATGCCGCCTCATCCCGCAGATCGTCGGCCCAGATGCGCTCTGCGGCCCCATGAACCCGCTTATAAAGGGACGGGAACAGGCCAAATAGCTCTTCAAACGTCGCCCGGTAGCCATCCGGGTAAACCACGATCGCCTCGTGCATCCTGGGCGGCGACGAGCTGACTAAGAGGGCATCCACCCTGCCCTGGTACGCCCGGAAAAGGTCTGCGTGCGCGGCATCCCAGCATGTGATCATGCCAAAGCGCCCCAGATCGGTCTCGGCCACCACCGGGCCGGTATTCCCTTTGCGGAAAAGGGAGCCTTCGAAGAACCAGGGATAGGATTTGTCGTACTGCCATAATCTCCCATCCGGGGCCACCAGTACAAAGGTATTGAAAATATCCTCACCACGTGTCAGCAGCAGTGTCCCCGCCAGATGTATCCCGTACTGTGCGGCCCATTCCTTCATCCTGCCAACGGTATGGCCGTTGAGCGTCTCGGCCATGTAGACCATACGGCTTTCGTAAATGTAGCCGGTGTTGAAAAGTTCCGGCAGCAATACCAGTTGTGCTCCCGCCTCGGCGGCCTGCGCCACCAGCCCACCGGCCAATTCGAGATTGGCATCACGCTCCAGCGGTATGGTTCTCATCTGTATAGCCGCAACCTTAAGCACCCGTGTCATAAGGCTCTCCTATGCACGCAGACGCCCCGTGCTTTCGGGGCGCCGGAAATCTGGGTCGCATCGGCAAAGACCTGTGATGAAAGGGCTTAGTCTTCTCCTAATCCATCCAGGTCAAGGTTTTCCAGGAAGTCTTTGAACGGCCCCAGGTCCTCCGCGTCCACGTCCGATGATGTCTCCGCTCCCACTTCCTCTTCCGGCACTATGGCGGCCCTCGCCATTACCTCTTCCGAGACAAAGATCGGCACCCCCACCCTGACGGCCAATGCTATCGCGTCGCTGGGACGGGAGTCTATCTCCAGGCGCCGACCGTTCAAGTCCACAACTATCCGCGCGTAAAATACGTCATTGCGCAAATCGTTGACCAGTATGTGCGAAACTCTGCCACCAAGCGTCCTGATAACCGACTGCAAAAGGTCATGTGTGAGGGGACGGGATACCTCCACGTTCCTGAGTTTCACCGTGATGGCATCCGCCTCGCACGGCCCGATCCATATAGGCAGGTATCGCTCACTATCCACATCTTTTAGCACTACGATGCGATGTGGCGACATCAGGCTGATCCGGACGCTATCAATTTTGACCTCGATCATCTGAACCCCGTCCGCCGTTCCACGCGGAACCCCCTGATTGGTGTAAAATGATTATACTCCAAAGGCTCCCAGGCTGCCAAAGCCCCGGAAACCTTGCTTTTCAACCTCACATGTAGCATAATGAATGCGCGGATGGCGATGAGGCCGAAAAGTCGGCGGGTGATGAGCCATTATGGCGGAAATTAATCTGCGAAGTTACATAAACGAGCTGGAAAACCTGCTGGAAAACGGCGCCTTAGACGAGACTATAGGCCATTGCCGCCATATCCTCCAGTACTTCCCCAGGTACGTGGACGTGTACCGTATCCTGGGACAGGCCCTGCTGGAAAAGGAACAGTACCAGGATGCAATGGACGTGTTCCAGCGGGTGCTGAGCGCAGTGCCTAACGACCTGGACTCTCACCTGGGCATGAGCCTGGCATACCAGGCCCAAGACGAACTAGAAGCCGCTATATGGCATATGGAACGCGCGTTCGAGCAGGCCCCTAATCACGAGGCATTGCAAAATGAGCTGCGCCGCCTATATGGGCTGCGCGATGGCTCCGAACCAGAACGCATCCAACTCACCCACGGCGCCCTGGCCCATCTCCACTTCAACGGGCGTATGTTCGAGATGGCCGAAGCCGAGCTGAAACAGGCCCTCCAGGAAAACCCCGATCGGGTTGACCTGCGCGCCCTGCTCGTAGAGACGCTGTGGGAAGCCGGCAGACTCGAAGATGCCGGCGAGGCGGCAGCCGAATTGCTCAAAACCCTGCCCAACTGCCTGATCGCGAATTCGGTGCTGGCACGTATATGGATCACATACGGCAGGGAAACCGAGGCAGAGCCATTCTTGAAGCGCGTGGGCGCTTTAGACCCATACATGCGGCTCGAAATACTCTCCGGCGGCAAGCCGGTGGATAAGGATGCCGTCACCCTGCCCAAGCTCGAATGGGCTGCGGCCACCGCCGCCGAGGTATCGCTCGAGGCGCCTCAATGGCTCGAGGATGTCGGCGAGGCCCTCTCCGGTCAGGATGGTACATCGCTGGAAGGTTGGGCCGTGGAACCCCAGCCAGAAGCCGAACTGCCACAGGAACCATCCCTATCCGATAGCGAGATGCCAGACTGGATGCAGGAAATAGGCCTTTCATCCGCGCCATCCCCCCAGGAGGAAACCACGCCGGAGTGGATGTCTGCGCTCGGCCTCGGCGAAGAACCCGCCGAGGAGCCTGAACACGCTCAGGAAGAACCCGCACCGGATTGGACTATCGGCCCAGATCAAGAGATGGGAGAACCCGCACAGGAGACCCCGGACTGGATGGCAGATGTATTCGCACAGGAGCAAACGCCCCGGCCAGGACCGATAGCCGATGAGGGCGCCGGTGTCACCGATGAATACCTTGCCGACCTTGCCGCCAAAACCGCGCCTCCGATCGGTGAGGAGATACCCCTCTGGCCGAACGAGGAATCAACCGGCCCCCAGGCCGAAGAAATACCACTCTGGCCCGAAGAGGAACCGACAGCTGAAGAGCCACCTCTTGATGAGGGCCTTGACTGGCTGACCGGGGAATCCGAGGAAATGCAAGAGGCAGCCGAAGGCTCAGAGCTACCCGAATGGCTCGAAGGCATGGATGAGGAGCCATTTGTAGAGGAAGCCCCTACCGCCGAAGGCGAACCAATTGAGGAGATACCCGATTTGTCGGGAATCCGGCCAGAAGGGGCTATTGAGGGAGCGCAGGCGATAGAAGAGGCGCCGGCAGAGGCAGAGGTACCAGATTGGCTGGCGGAGATGGCCCCAGAACCGGAAGGGGCCGCCGAGGGAGCGCCGGTGACAGAAGAGGCGCCGGCAGAGGCCGAGGTGCCCGACTGGCTGGCGGAGATGGCCCCGGAAGGGGCCGCCGAGGAAGCACCGGCGGCGGAAGAGGCACCGGCAGAGGCTGAGGTACCC
>JALXEW010000194.1 GCA_027069285.1 Ardenticatenia bacterium
GATATATCGGCAACCGGCACTTTCCTGCGGCTGTTACGGGCTTCGGCGATGAGTAACGCCTCGGCCAGCTTGTACGCCACTCCCACCCCAGCCGGCATCTTTTCCGGGTACGCGGCCCAATCCTCGCGCCTGGGATTCAGCACGGCCAGGGCAGGCGGGAGCTCCGGGCCAATGCTGTGGTGATCGGTAACAACGATGTCAAGCCCTGCGGCGATCCCGGCCTCGATCTCTTTGACCGAGCGGATGCCGCAATCAACTGTGATCACCAATTTCGCGCCCTGCTCGGCCAGGTGATGGAGGGCAGATTCGTTAAGGCCGTACCCCTCGTCAACCCTGTGCGGTATGTACGGATGAACGTCCGCCCCAAGGACACCGAGCACCCCCACCAGGAGCGCGGTCGAGCTGACGCCATCAACGTCAAAATCGCCGTATACCACGATGGGTTCACGGGCGCGAATCGCCATCCTGATCCGCGCTATGGCACGATCTACGTCCGGCAGGCCAAAGATAGGGCGCTCACCGTATGCCCCGGCCAGGAAATCGACAACCGATGCCGGATCACGCAATCCGCGCGCGTATAAAACGTTCCCCAGCACCGGGTCAATCTCCAGCGCCGACAGGAACTCGTCCGGTGCAGGGGGTGCTATGTGCCAGCGGGCACCATTCGAAGCCATATCCGATACCGATTTAGAGGGCGCTACCGCACACCACCTCCGGGCGGGCCACCATCAATGCGACGGTGGCGCAGAACCGGGCCGTCACCCTGTTCTAACACTCCCTCGTTCTGCATCCTGCTCAGGATTCTCCTGGCCATGTCGTCGCTCAGGCCAAGTATATCACGCAGTGGCCCAACCGAGAGCCATCCCAGGTAAGCCGCCAACGCACGCGCCCGTTCGTATGTCAGATCGGATTCGGAGGTGGAGGCGGATGAAGGTTCGGCCATCACGGCTGAGGCCTCGGCAGGGATACTCTCCGGCCCGGCACGCCTATGGGTCATGGCCCTGCGCCAATAGTCCACCACTCGGCCCACTTCGCCGCCGGTGACGGTGCCGATCTGCAACGCGGTGACCTGACCTCCCGGCTCGGCGAGCACCGCATCCACGAATCCGGTCGGCCAGCTTTCCCCGCGCCCGAATTCCCCGGCCACATCGGCGCAGGCCATGCGGATCGGCACCAACGGCGATAAGGCGGAGGGGAAGGCAGGCGGCTCGGCAGATTCGGCTGTAACGATGCAATGTAATCCGGCACTTTGGCCGCGCTCAAGCAGGTTTGCCAACACCCCGGTCCAGAGCGTGGCCTGCTCGGCCCAGCCGCCACCGGATACGGAATCCAGCACAAGTAGTATTCCAGGGAGCACCTTCTCGCCCTGAGCAAACATCGCCTGATTGTAAGCTCTCAGGTTCTCAACTCCGCGCCCCTCGAAAAGCTTCCTGCGCCTTTCCACTTCGCGCAGCAAGCCGTCCAACAGTTTGCGGCCATCAGCCGGCGAGGAAACCGGTCGGCCCAGCAGGTGCGGCACGCCTTTGTAACGCGCAAGCCCATCGCCAACGGTTCCGATCATGGCGATCCGCCACTCGGCAGGGGTGTTAAAGAGCAGAAATGTGACTAAAATGGAGTCGATCAGGCCGGCACGACACTCCGCCCCTCCCAATATCAGCAGGTGCGGCAAATCCACCAAATCCCTCACCACGCAGCGCTGCTCCATATCCATGCCAAGTGCCAACGCGGTGTTAGAGGGGTTTTCCAAGAATTCCGGTCGCATCAACAGGTGACGCAATTGCAATCGCCTGTGCCCGGAATTGCGGATCAACAAGCCCATCGCACCCGGCATACGGCTCATCTCATCGATCAAGCCGATCTCTTCGGCATCTAACTCGGTCGCCAGGGCGTTGAGGTGCCTGCGAATGTCGCTCGCAGTCACCGCGCGGCGCTTTCCGCGCCTGCCCGCCGGCTCCGGCTGCAGGGCGAAAAGCGTGTGCGAAGGCATCGCCCCTACCCCGACCACTATGACCGGCACCCCCAACTCGCCCAGCACCTTCTGTATCCGACCGGCCTGGCGCCCGGTGAAGTCATCGTCATACGGGGGCCGAGCCAAAGGGTCCAGCACCTCGGCTATCGAGGGAGTGAGCCAACCGGCATTATCCATCCTGGTCAGCAGCTCCGGCATCGCATCCCTTCCTCACCCCTATCTGATGAGCCTATTGTACACCGGGTGTATAATTCGGCCTAGCGACCCAATATCCACATTCGCCAAGCCGGAGGGATGCTACATATGAAAACCGAACACGAGCTGGAAATCGCCATCAGGGCCGCCAGGAAGGCGGGCGAGATCATGTTGGAGCGATTCGGCAAGGCCCATGATATAGCCCATAAGGGGACGGTAGACCTGGTAACCGAGGCCGATAGACTGGCCGAGGAGGCCATTATAGGCTTGCTGGAACGGGAGTTCCCAGGATACGGCATACTTTCCGAAGAGGCTTCACCAGACGCCGCAGAATCTGACGCCCGATGGGTGATAGACCCGCTGGACGGAACTACAAACTACGCACGCGGGTTCCCCCATTTCGGGACATCGATCGCGCTGGAGCTGAATGGAGAGGTCGCGCTGGGTGTAGTGTATAACCCGCTGCTCGACGAGTTGTTCACCGCCCAAAGGGGTAAAGGTGCCACGCTCAACGGCAAGCCGATACATGTTTCGGGCGTTGCGGAGTTGGGCCAGGCACTGCTCTCATCCGGCACGCCATATGATGTGTGGGAAAGGCCGGATGTATACGCCAGGCCGTGGGACGCGCTGACGGTGAAAACGCTGGCAATGCGCCAAAGCGGAAGCGCTGCCCTGGACTTTTGTTACGTGGCGATGGGCCGGACGGACGCCCATTTCGAGGTCGATCTGTCACCGTGGGATGTGGCCGCCGGTTGCCTGATCGTGATGGAGGCCGGCGGTAAGGTCACGGACTATAAGGGCAATCCCTTCTCAATCCACGCGCCGGATTTCTTTGCCAGCAATGGCATCCTTCACGAGTTGATCATGCAGTATCTGCAATGGTAAAATCCAAGTGTCTCCGATAAGCACATCAAAAGGCGGCGATAAATGCCAGGCGAGGCACTAATAGCCACGGTCGGCGTCAGTCCCCAGATAGTAACTATAACCCTCGACCTCTTGATAGCCAGGGGCCACAAAATCGATCTGGTCATCAGTGTCCACACATCCGCACCGGCCATCCTGGAAGGTATAAAGCGCCTCGATGATGAGCTTTCGGCAATGGGCCTCAGCCACCAACCTGCCCTCATAAGCGGCAGGAATGGGCCGGTAGACGACTTCCGGACCGAGGAGGATGCTACCGCCCTGCTCCGGACACTCTACCGGGAGATGCACTCGCTTAAGAAATCCGGTCGCCGGGTACACCTGAGCATATCCGGCGGACGCAGGATGATGTCGGCCTACGCCCTGGTGATCGCCCAGCTTTTCTTCGAGCCGGGCGATAAGGCATGGCACCTATTTTCGGAGCCGTGGGAACTCGAAGGCGATACCAGGATGCACCTCGATCCAGGCGATAAGGCGATGCTCATCCCGGTGCCGGTGCTCCCCTGGAAAGACCCCGATAAGGTCAAGATGATCCTATCCGCCCATGACGACCCGTGGGAGGCGATCAGGGAGATCGAGAACTTCCCGGTTATGGCCAGGCAACAGCGCAGGGAGTTCCTGCAAAGCCTCACCCAGGCAGAACGAGAGCTGGTCAGGTTAATGGCCGGCGAGGGACTGGGCTATGCCGACATCGCCAACCGATTGAGCAAAAGCAGACAAACCGTCGCAAACCAGGCAAGCAATGTATACCGAAAGCTTTCGGCCTTCTTGAGCCGGACCAAAGGGGAGGAGGTAAAAGTGAACCGGGCTTATCTGATCCATTGGCTGGCGCCGTACATCGGGCGGGAAGGAGAAGAATAGTTATGAAAATACCATTTAGGATATTATGAAACCGCCATGATTTTCCAGATAAAATAAGCTATAATGCCAGGTAGAATGAACCGGGCACCAGTCTCGGAGGGATGTGATGGGTCAAAACCGTAATATCTCGGTCGAGTTGGAGGTGGTCACGCCAATGTTCCTCGGCGGGGCCGAACAGCAAGCAGAGTTGCGCGCACCATCATTCCGAGGCGCACTGCGCTATTGGTGGCGCGTGTGGTACGTCACAAAGTTCGGCTACGATCTACAACGCCTCCGCCGCGAGGAAGGCAAGATATTCGGAACGGCAGGGACGGGAGGCTCACGAGCATCAACCGTCGTGGTGAGCGTGGAAAGCGAACGGAGGCTCCGCCCAAGCCCTGTATCATACGGAGGAAAACCAGGCCTCCGTTATCTGTTCTATGGAGTGGACACCAGGCAAGCTATACAGCCCGGCGCACGATTCAGGCTCTCGGTAGCTCTCAGACCCGGTGCCGTGGTGGACAAGACAGACCCACCAATCATGCATCAGATCGGCGCAGCAATATGGCTGCTCACCGCGATCGGCGGCCTGGGAGCCAGGTCCAGACGGGGGACCGGTTCCCTGCAAGTAGCAAGGGTGCTGGAGTGGCCGGACGATTTGCCCTACAGGCCCATCACATCAGTCAGTTCCGTTAAGGAGCTGCGGGCCGCTGTAATTGCCGGCCTTAAAGGTCTGGGCGCCAACTCAGAGGCCGAGGGCGAGTATCCCATCCCATCCCTGAACAAGGACAGGTACCTGGTATATATCCATAGTGAGACCAGGAAGAAATGGGACGACGCGCTGGATCTCATCGGCACCAAGCTGGCCAGCTTCCGGAGGGGCATTCCAAAGCTGGAGTATAAACGCACCAAAGGGCAATACGTAGGGGCCAGGGATTTTGTGACACGGGGAGCTAAACCG
>JALXEW010000195.1 GCA_027069285.1 Ardenticatenia bacterium
GGAGTTGTAGCCTCGCCTCATGATCGCCCAGGCGCTCGACCACACCCTCCAGCGCATCGGCCAGCCGGTCCAGGCGGGCCATCAGCATATCCAGCCTGGCGCCGATCTCGCCCAACCTCGCCGATAACCTGTTCCCATCCGAATCCATAACACCTCACCCCTCCAACTCCGGCGGGAGCGCCAACCCGTGCAGCTCCAGGAGCACCTGCAGAGCCTCATCCCGTTCGGCCTCGCTCATGGCCGCGAAAGCCTTCTTCCCCAACCTGCTCCGTGCCTCATCCTGTCGCAGCTCCGCCCTCTGGTCCGGCGAGAGAGAAGTCGGATCGTGGGCCGCGATAGCAGCCTCCGCCAGCTTCAAAGTCGCCTCATCCCGTTCCCCCTGCAGATACACCACACAGGAACCGTTGCCCGTGCTCAGCCCGACGTATGACGCCCCCAGCGCCTTGCGCAACTCCGCGTCCAATGCCCCGGCGTTGACCTCCCTATCAACCTTCAGCTCCCACATATCGGCTCCCCCTATATCTCCATTGCCCCGAAGACCGCCTGCGCATTAGTAGAACCGCCGTAGATGTACCCGGTGCCCCCGCTGACGCGCCACTGCAACTTGAAAGTGTGCGTTCCTGCGCTCAGCTCCACCACGCGGAAAATAGTCACAGGTGCCGTGTAAATACTCGCGAACTTCGCCAGCCCGGAAGAGTAACCGGCGCCCAACCTCGTCCCGTCCACCTCCACATCCAACCCTATATAAGCGCCGGACGTGGATACCTTACAGGCTACCATCGCCCACACCAGCACCGGGCCGCCATAAGTTTCCAGCGAGAAACTCAAATTCGACGAGTCCACATCAACGAAAGAAGTCGAAGTAGTCGAGTAATTGGCATTCCCGGTCTTCTGCTGGCGATTTGGCGAAAACAAATAGTTCATATTATCGCGGAGATGAGTATTCATCATCGCCGCCGTCACCAGCTCATCAACATTCCACGTCTTAGGCGTCGTCCACCCCATGACCGATACCTCCGAACCTCAGAATCCCAGGCGGGTCGCGCTTCCCAACTCACCCCGCCCCGCATATCCCAGCAGCCACCCTTGCGGCGGCAGCGGCTCCAGCAGCCAGGAGACCTCGTGACAAACCCCCTCCACCTTATGCTCCTCGGCCACCACGAAATAATCCCCGCTCCCGGCGTCGAACATATCTTCCGGCACCCGGATCACATCGAAAAGCGACACCCCAAGCACATTATCATCTGCACCATCAAACGTGATCCTGCGCAGCCTGGCGCCGGGCGTCTTATGCAACAGCAACAACCACTTCGCCATCTGCTCCCCGACGTTCAGATCGTCCAGGAGCGGGGCGTGATACACCAACGTGCGCTTCTGGTATGCCTGCGCCGCCCCGGTATCGTATGCGCGGATCACCAACCCATCGAAATCCCTCAGAGGCGTCCCGCGCAGCCGCAAATCGCTCACCCTGACCGGACTCCCTCCGTCGGTGGAAAGAACGAGCCTCGCCGCATTCGCGGATACATCCATAGACACGGAGACCGGCCCATCCGCAACATAATCCGTGCCTTCAACGGGCGTGATCACATCCACAGCGCCGATCCGATTACCGTTCCCATCGTGGAACAGCGCCCTTATCACCCGCTCCGTCCCCGGGGACACCCGCACATCCCCATGTGCCTGCCATAGCACCGTTCCGGGGAGGCCCAACTCACGTGGCCGCATCTCCACGATCACCTCGGCCACCACATCGGCGATGTCCAGCCCGTACTCGACCGCCGAAAAGCCGCCTTCCAAGATCAAATCCGGTGCCGTCACCCGCTGCTTCCATGACCTATCCAGGAAGACCGCCGTCCCGTCGCGCGAGATATAAAAGACCCCCCATTCACTTCGGGCCACCTCGGATAGCGCCTCAAGCGAGCTTACACGTTCCCCATGCCAGGAGTCGCCGGCGTAAATGTAGCGACCCTGGCCGCTTTCCAGCGCCATACCGGTCTCCGCGCCGCCCAGACGGGTGCTACTATCCAGGTACGCCCCGTCCAGCACGAAATAACCCGTCGTAGCGGGTGGCCACGCCGTCGCCTTGATTATCGTCTCGACCAACTCATCGCTGCGTTTCCCCCTTTGGAGCGGCAGATCGAGCTTATGTGCCCGGAGTATCTCCATCCCGTCAACCGCCTCGATCAGGCATATGCGGTTGCTCGGCCCGGGCACGACGTTTGGCGTGATCCGCTCGATATACCCCATGAAGAACGTGGCCCCATCAGGCGAACCCGTTCGCACCAGCACCCGCCTGCGCGGCAACAACATCCCATAAAGCGGGCCGGATGCGTTCTGCGGATTAAAGCGCCCGTCCCGGTTATCCAGCCACATCCGCAACCGTCCCACACGCGCCACATGATCGCCCGGCCTGTCCAGCCCGATCCGCCACTCGGCGCGCAGTACCCACGGAGTGACCTCCTCGTCCTCCTCGAACACCCCGTCGTTATCCCAATCAACCAGGAACTCGACCATCGCTATAGCATAAAGACCCACTTATGGCGGAAAAGCACTCCCACGAACCGATCGCCCCCATACTCGTAGACCCCCGGCTCGATGGCATACTGCATCGCCTCGGCCAACCGTCCGCCGAGCGTCGGATCGTCCTTGAGCGCGGCCACATATGCATCCACCAGGGCCAGAGCCTGGGCATCGGCGCCGTGCTTGCCCACCGGTGCCACCAGTAACAAATGCGCCAGCTCATATTCCATCCGCAACGTCCCATCGAACCGGGCCGTTGATACCTGCCCTCGTTCGTGGTGGCGCAGCACCCCTTCCTGTGGTGCCTCCAGCAACGGCAAAAGCGCAGGTAACTGGGCCGCCCTCACCTGACCGGGCAACTCATCCACGTCCCAGCGGCACCTGACGCCTTCCACCTCTATCGAGACAAGCGCGCTTATCGCCTCCCGTATCCCCATCGTGACCCCACCTCCGTATATAAGGGGCGTTCGGGGTTGTCGGGGTTGCAACCCTCACACGTGGCGTGCCGATTTGTGGCCGATATATCGCCGGGTTACAATACCATGCCGATTTCACCCCCGACGCGAATGCCGAAAAGGCAGGTACAACGGTGAGACACATCGGAACCTCGGTTGCAATCCTGCTGCTGGCCTTTGGGCTGAGAACCTGGCGTCTGGCCGAGCCGCTACTGCGCTGGGATGAAGGCTGGTCAATAGCCCAGGCGGAATTGCCGTGGGACGAACTACTGCGCATCTCGGCACGCGATAGGCATCCTCCGCTGTTCTACATACTGGCCAGGCCCTGGCAGGCATTAACCGGAGTGAGTAACTTTGGAGTCCGATTCCTGGCCGTGCTGGGTGGCGTCCTGACGACGGCCCTGGCATATCGCGTCGCCCTGGAGTGGTCGAAAAACCGGCGCGTGGCGAGCCTGGCGGCACTCTACGCCGCATGGGCGCCGTTGCTGGTCTACTACGGCCAGGTTCACCGCATGTACGCCTGGGCCGCAGTCGGCGTGATGACGGCGGCGTGGGGGATATTGCGCCTGTTGCGGGGTCCGACCGGGCGCCGAATCGCGATCGCCGGCCTGACGACCGCGTTCGGGATGGGCTTCTTTTACCATGATGTGTGGCCCATTGCCGCAGTATACATATTCGCGCTGATCGCGCCAGAGTGCCGCCGGTCTGACCCAGTGAAGAGAGCCGGCGGGGTGATCGCCGCCGGATTAATCGCACTGATCGTATACGCCCCCTGGGCCGTCTACGGCCTGACGGCCTCGCAAACCCCCATCTACGCCGACTCCACGCTTGCCGAGACGTTACACGATACCTGGGAACTGGTGAAAACCGGGCTTTACGGCCTGGTTTTCGGATTCGGGAGGGGGTGGGTCGCGATCTGGGTCACGCTTGGCCTGATCGCCTCCGGACTCGCATTAGCACCGCCGCGCAAGAGGTCGCCGATGGCACTCCCGGCCCTGGCCATTGCCCTGACGTTGGTCGGCGTGGCATATAGCGCCGCGAAAGTGCGCTTCTTCGCCGTGCGGCACCTGGTACCCGTGGCGCCGTTTCTGGGATTGGCCCTGGCGTGGTCACTGAACGTACTGGCCGAAAAGTGGCGCCCGGCCCTCATCCTGGTGCCACTTGGGTTGGCAGCGCTCTTCTGGCCTGCAAGCTCATCGTTCGTCTACGAAAAGAGCCTGGAAGTGGTTGACGCATTCGACCCGGCAGCGGACTGGCATTACCTTTCCGGGCGCGTCAGGCCGGGCGACATCGTCTTCTTCAATAACCTCTCCAAGGCCGGGTGGTACGAAAACTCGCGGGGTGGGATGGGAGCGCCCTGGTCATATGCCCTCAGGTGGGATCCGATAGTCGAGCCGATGGACGAGATCACCGCCAGGATAGAAGATGCGATGGGCGAACACGAACGGCTGTGGTTCGTGCTGTATAAGGCCACGGTTGGCCCCAATATCGAACTGGTGGAATGGCTGGCCGGGAATGAGCACCTCTACCCCATATCTGCCGAATGGATATTCGACGATACCCTGGTGCTGGGATACATGGTGCCGGAACGTGATCCGGAGGCCGTTGGAGTACGTGCCGAGTTCGAAGGGGGAGTGGCCCTGGTCGGCGCCCGCGTGAGCAGGGCGGCGAGGTCAGGTGGCGGAATTGCCGTGGAACTGATGTGGCGCGTGGATGGGGATATGGGCGAGGGGCTAAAAGTATTCGTGCACCTGGTGGCGGCGGATGGATGGGTGATAGCCCAGCACGACGCGGAATTCGGCGGCACAGGGGTAGAGAGACACGGACTGGCGATACCGGATGGGATTACCGGACGATTTGAGATACGGGTGGGCCTGTACCGGGC
>JALXEW010000196.1 GCA_027069285.1 Ardenticatenia bacterium
CCATGAATATGCCCATATCACGGATCATGCCCATGAGGATGCCGGCGATCATGCGGGTGTTAATGTCCGGGCGGATTTCGCCACGGGCGACTCCCTCGTCCAGGATTTCGGCTATTGCCCCCAGCAGGTCGTCGTGCATGACGCGCATCAGCTCTCTAACACGCTCCCTGCCTATGACGCCGGACATGGCATCACGGGCCGCCGATTGCATCATCCCCCGGCGGGATTTTTTCATTTCCAATAGCGCCCGCGCCACGCATTGGAGTTTCCCTTTGGTATCGCCTGCGGCCTGGGCCGCCCGACGTAAGGTTTGTGCCGCCCGACGGAGGCCACGCTCCATGACGTGGACGAATAGCTCCTCTTTGCCGGCGAAGTGGTGGTATACCGCAGCTTTCGATAGTCCGGCCTGCCGGGCTATATCCCGCATGGAGACGCCGGCGTAGCCCTGTTCGGAGAATAGTCTCTCGGCCACCCGGCAGATACGTTCGCGACCGTCTTGTTCCATCTCGTCCATGTTGTTCTCCACTTACCTACCGACCGGTCGGTAGGTAGGCCGCGATAAGGGTACCACGATCCGAGCGAGGTGTCAACTTTTATCGGGGGACGGCTCAGGAATCACCGGTGCAAAATTCGCGCTCGATGGCTTCGACTTTGGCCAATCTGCGAAGGTGACGCTCCTCACCGGTGAAGCGGGCACTCAGGAAGGCGTCCACCAGTTCGGGAGCCAGGGCCGGGCCGATGATCCTGGCGCCCAGGCAGAGGATGTTCATGTTGTCGTGCTCGACGCCCTGGTGGGCGGAGTATATATCGTGACATATCCCGGCCCGGATTCCAGGGACTTTGTTGGCGGCAACACATGCCCCTACCCCACTGCCACAGATCACGATCCCACGTTCGGCGCGACCATCCCTGACCGCTACCGCTACCGCCCGCGCAAAATCCGGGTAGTCAACGGATTCGGTGCTATGGGTGCCCATATCCAGTACTTCGTGCCCGTTCTCACGCAGGTGCTCGATCAGGGTCTGTTTGAGGTGGTACCCGGCATGATCTCCACCTATTGCCACTCGCATCACGGCCTCCTTCACGGCAATGTCCGGATCAGCATAAACACTTGATCACGCACGGTGGCGACCGGCTCCACCAGGCGGATCGGGTCTGGGACGAAGACGAGGATGAATAGCACCATCGCCATTATGCCGATCATCCGGCGACGCCCATCCAGCGGTGTGATCATGTCGAGCGGCACGGCATATGAGCGCCCGAATATCAAAAGTATCGCCAGCCAGATCATCCAGGCATCGGATACCAATATGGCCATCACCGCCAAAACGCCCATGACAGGCCAGTAAAGTTTCCGTGCCCGCTCGCCAAGCAGGGTGTAGATCACGTGACCGCCATCGAGCTGGCCCAGTGGGATCAGGTTGAGGCCGGTGACTAGCAGGCCCGTCCATCCGGCCTGGGCGATCTGATTGATGAACACATCCGCGCCACCGGAGGGTAACCATCTCCCGAAGATGAGGAATTTCGCCACCGCGTAGAGTATGGAATTGCCCTCAACCAGGTAGGGTGTATCGGTCGGGAGCGGGAGCACAGGCGAGGTCGCCAGGCCAATGAACAGGATCGGGACGGCGAATACCATCCCGGCCAGAGGCCCCGCAACGCCTATATCCAGCATGGCACGGCGATTACGCATGGGCGCCCGAAGGTTGATGAAGGCACCCATCGTCCCGAAAAGGCTGAACGGCGGTGGAAGTGGGATGAAGTACGGTAGTGTGGCGGGGACTCGATGGCGCTTTGCGGCAAAGTAGTGGCCCAGTTCGTGCGCACCCAGGATGAGTAGGACGCTGAGCGCATACGGCCACCCCATCCATAGATGGGTCAACAGTATGGTGATGCTTTCTACTTCCACTTCCCGATGGGCCAGTTCGATCTCCGCGCCAACCATCAGGAGGCTGATCACGGTCAGGACGAGCAGGAGTACGTTCGGCCATATCGGGCGCGGACGGGCGTTAAAGCTGCCCTCAAGGGCAAGGACGACATCCCGGTCGGCTTCTTTCCTGAAGATCGGGATGTGACCTAACGGTCTGAAGCGTTCTTCCAGGAGGTCAAAGGCCTCTGCCGAGTCCATGAGCAGATGCCCCCTGAAACGGACGGTGATGCCGGATACCGGCGTATATGTCACATCGTCCACCGACATTACGCCGCCGACGATGCGTGTAAGTTCATCGGCCAGGTCATGGTCAAAGTGCGATATATCCGACAATTATCCCTCCTCCGATGCCATCTCCAGGCCAAATCTCTCAATCCCTAATGCCAGCATTTGATCCAGGGCGTGCAGGATCGGGCCGAGGCCGATCTCGCGCACGATCATCACGTCCAGGTCAACAAGGCTGGGCCATCCGTTTTCGCGCATCAGGTGTTCCAGGGCGCGCGGCGTATAAACGGTGAAGCTGAAGTGACGACCGTCACGCAGCTCCACGAATATCTCAACCATTTGGTCGGCCCGATCTCCGACTTCGGTGGCAAATGTGATCGAGGCTATCTTCGGGTGATCTATCTCTATTGTCCCTTGCGGTATGCCCATGATCGGGTACCTCCTCGCAAACACGCGGTCAAATCGGCTCCAGATGGGCCTCTGCCCAGGCATCGTACCGGGCACGTAACGCTCTGGCAATCGGTCCGGGGCGGCCATCCCCGATGGCGATCCCGTTTATTTCCACTATCGGCACCACTCCACGGGAGCTGCTGCTCAGCATGGCCTCGCTCAACATCGGTATCTGTCCCACCGATACCGGCCTGAGTTCAACCGGGAGTACGCCGTCGGCAATTTTTAACACTATCGCCCTGGCAATGCCATGTAAGACGCCCTCATCAGCCGTCCGCAGCACGCCGTTCAGCACGGCGTAGAAGTTGCTGCTGAATCCCTCAAGTATCTGCCCATCGGCGCCGGTCAGCAGGCCCTCGTATATGCCCGGCGGCAATGATTCGGCAAGTCGGCGGCGGAGCTGCATCCAATCCGTCCGCTTGATGTCGGGCCGCTCACGGGCAGCGCTCACGGTGGCAGCCCGCACCCCTTTTTCGATGAGTTCCGGCGACGGCGGGTTAAACGGCTCAATCGCTATATATATCTTATCGGGATCGGCCAGCGGTACGGTAATCCGAAATCTGCTTTCGGGGAAGCCTGCGGCGTTGATGCATTCCCGCAATCCGGCACGAAGTCGTTTCCGATCCAGATGCAGGGGCACGCCAAGCCCTTTGGCGGATTTTTCCAGGCGGTCAAAGTGGCGGTCAAGCAGCAGGCCTTTGTCGCCGTGATAGGTGCGCGTTACGGTGTAAACGCCCGGCGGTTCCAGTTCCGCCGCCCCGAAAAGTGAACGCGCCGAGACCGGGGCTTGCTCCGGCCCGCCGGGACTCAGGATGAATATCGGTATCGTTGGGTTCGTTGATGTCATGGGCTTATTATAGCCGGTTTCCGCTTCGGATACCCCCGGCCCTCAGGTTGCATCATGGGACAATCATTGTAATATTAAAACGTAAATCCGCACGATCAAACTGGGAGTGTTTGATGCGAGCGGCACGCTATCTTCTGCTGATTGTGACGCTATCTCTGATGGTTGTCTTGATCGCGGTATCACAGGCCCGCGTGGGTATGGCCCTGCCCCCGTCTGAACCGCCGGATAATCAGACGCTCTCCCCGTTCTGGCCGCCGCAGATCGCCAGATGGGGGGATTATATTGTCAGGTCAAGCGCCCCGCGAGGGCTTGACCCGGATTTGGTGGCGGCGATCATCCGCGCGGAATCCAGGGGTATACCGGATGCGATCAGCCCAGCCGGGGCCACCGGCTTGATGCAGATCATGCCGGCGGAGATGGGATTCCCCTGGCGCCCCACTATGCGCACGTTGCTGAATCCGGCGATCAACGTGGATTGGGGAGCGGCGATCCTGGCCTCGACCCTGGAGGACGGACAAGGCGACCTTTTCGCCAGTCTGGCGGCCTATAACGGCGGGTGGGGCAACGTAAACGACCCGGACGTGCAGGCTTATGCGCTCTGGGTGGCCAATCTGTATGCTATGGCGGTGGCGGCACGTAACGGCTATAGGCCCGAGGATGCCTTGCAGTGGGGTATGGTGGTGGAGGTACGCGGTCGCGAGGATGTGCGGTTCGCCAGGAATGTGGCACCAGGCCGCCTGCTGACTACCGATATAGTCGGCCCCCGCATCACGCCAGGCCAATCGGTGATCTCGGCAGTCCCGTATAACAGCCGCGCCAATGACCAACGACCGTGGCGTATATTGGTCTGGCTGCTGGCGGGTAACCACTCCGAATGAAGGCCAGGCCCCCGCCTATGTGCGGGGGCCTTCTGCTCTATGGTGAGCGCGGCAGGACTCGAACCTGCAACCAATGGCTTAAAAGGCCACTGCTCTACCTTTGAGCTACGCGCCCTCCATACGAAAGTATAGCCCGCAAGGGACGGGCTGTCAAAGCCCGGTTTCCGTCGAGAAGCCCGCCGAGAAGTCCCTGTGGGACTCCGAGGCGCAGCCCCCGTGGGGCTTTTCGCCTGCCAGCCCGGCGTTTCAACCCCGGGCGTTTGGGCTATCGGCGCCGGCTCACCAAGATAAGCCCGCCGCGCGCCGAAGCCCGCCGGATGCTAAAGCACCCGGCTACCGCCGAGAAGTCCCTGTGGGACTCCGAGGCGCAGCCCCCATGGGGCTTTTCGCCTGCCAGCCCGGTGTTTCAACCCCGGGCGTTTGGGCTATCGGCGCCGGCTCACCGAGATAAGCCCGCCGCGCGCCGAAGCGACCGGTTGCCGGCGTCATGCCACGCCGCCGTTGACCGGCAAAATGCGCCG
>JALXEW010000197.1 GCA_027069285.1 Ardenticatenia bacterium
CTATAGCCTGGTGGAAAAATTGAGATCGCATCCGGCGACCGGTAGCTATTTTTACAACGTCAACTACGCCCTCTGGTTCCCGGATGCCCGTGTGCCCAGGGGTGAGTTGCCGGTCGGTATGGCGCCGGAGCTGGTCATGGATTGGAAAGATGTGAAAGACCCGCAATCGGCAGTGGAGAGGGCTTTCGACTACTATAACTGCGATGCCGGGATGGCGCGTATCGGCTCCGATGCCATCTCCGCATTGGTGAGGGCATGTGCCAAGAGCCTGTTCATAAGAACCCCCCTGGCCAAACGGATCGAGCGGGACGTGGACAAGATCGTGGAATTGACCGAGCAGCAGTTCAACGTACTGGATGTATCGGAGCACCGACGTAAGGCTTATATATCCGGCTGTGCCGGGTCTGGGAAAACGATGTTGGCGCTCGAAAAGGCCAGAAGGCTTAGCCTGGCCGGAATGCGGGTTCTTTTCACCTGCTTCAACAAGAACCTGGCAAAGCATCTGGCAAAAGTTACCCGCTCCTGCCCGGATTATAATGGGGTTAGGTTCACTAACTACCACAAGCTGTGCTTTGAGGTGGCCTCGTCGGCGGGGATGCCGCTTTCTCTGGATGATGGCTGGAGCGATGAGAGAAAGGCGGAGTTTTGGGAAGTGGACGTGGCGGACCGATTGCTCAAGGCGGTGGAACACCTGTCGGAGAGCGAGATGTACGACGCCGTGATCGTCGACGAAGGGCAGGACTTCAGGCCGTTGTGGCTGGAAAGCCTGGAGCTGTTGCTGAAGAAACCGTCTGACGGGGTATTTTACGTTTTCTACGATGATAACCAGAGCATATACCAGGATGCCATGCATGGGATCGAACCGGACTTCCGGCTGACTTATGATCTGCGCAATACCAAGCACATATTCCGGCGGTTGAAAGCTTACCTGCCGCCGGATTCTGAATATCGGCCACATAGTAAAGTCCCGGACGGCAGGGAATGCGAGTGGATCAAGGCCCCGGAAGCCGAGTGGGTGCATGAGATGGAGAAGCTCTTAAGCCGTCTGGTGGATGACGGGGCGATCCCTTCTGAGCATATCGTGATCCTGACGCCGTTTTCGGCCAAAAATAGCATCTGGGGCGGTGGCGTGACGCTGGGGGATTTCAGACTGGTGTGGGACGAGAGACAGGTTGGGGAAAGGGATGTGCTTTGCTCCACCATACAGTCGTTCAAGGGGCTTGAGCGCCCCGTTGTGATCCTGACCGAGTTGGATAAGATGACGACGGATTTCCAAAAGATCGAGGAGTTGCTTTATGTGGGCGTCTCACGGGCAATGGTACATCTGATAATCCTGGGAGAGCACCCGCTTGGGGACTTCCCGGGTGTGGTGATGGACAAGGGGTGAGACGGTACTTGTGTCCATCCTCGTAAGATGATAAATTGTGAGCCATGAAAGTACTGCTGGTTGACGACGAACTTGCGATACGGGAGGCCCTGGGACGTAAGCTGCGACGCGAAGGGTTCGACGTGATACTGGCGGCTAACGGCCTGGAAGGTCTCCGCGCGTTCCATTCCGAACGGCCCGATCTGGTCATCCTGGATATAGTCATGCCGGAGATGGACGGTTTGACCGTTTGCCAGCGGATCCGGGAAGTGGCCGATACCCCTATCTTGATGCTTTCGGCCCAGGCGATAACCGAGGAGGATATAATACGCGGCCTGGAGATGGGGGCAGATGAGTACCTGGTCAAACCGATTCGCCTCAACGAGTTCGTTGCCAGGGTGAGGGCGCTTTTGCGACGGGCAAAACTTTCATCCGAAGAGAGGCTTTCCCGATACTCAGATGACTACCTGAGCATCGATCTGAAAACCAGACAGGTCTTTGCCGACGGCGAGCGAGTACACCTGACGCCGACCGAGTTCAAATTGCTGGCCGTGCTTTTGGAAAACGCCGGTCGGGTGGTCACCCAGCGCGAGCTTTTGGAGCGTGTGTGGGGGGCCGAGTATGTTGACGACGTATACTACCCTCGCGTCTACATCAGCCAGCTGCGCCGAAAGTTGGAGCCGGATCCGTCCAATCCCAGGTATATCATAACCGAGCACCGCGTGGGGTACCGGTTCGAAAAGAAGGTGTAGCCCGCCGATGGAAATCGGCATGGGAACATGGGGGCACTGAATACCGTAACCCTCATCTCCAACGGCCTCACATTGGCATTGGCATCGGTTCTGCTGTTGCTTTTGCTGTGGCAGGACCCTCGCAGCCCCTTGAATCTGCTTTTTGCCTTCTTCCTGCTCATGGTGCTGATATGGGCCACCGGGAGCCTGTTCGCGCGTAGTATGGCGTTCATCAGCGGCGATGCCGAAATGGTCGCCTGGGGCCTGCGGATGCTGGAATTTGGATATATCGGCAGTTGCGTGGCCCTGTATCTGTTTACCTCGGCGATGGTGATCCGCCCCGGCTCGTTTTTCTACGTCGTCTCCGCATTGGGGGTGGGGTTGCTCTTCGTGTACCAGTTGGTTGTGCTCTTTTCCAGCCCACCGCCATCGTTCTGGGTGCCGCGCGAGGGGATGCTGGGCTATGAGCTGACACCCAGGAGTGCCCTATTCTATATCCTCATCCAGGCGCTGACGATATTCCTGGTGTGGCGCTACAGGCGTAAGATACGCGAACCGGCGCTCAAGTTGGGGATAGTGCTGTTCGCGCTGGTGCAGATGGGCGGCTTGATAAGCCCCTACCTGCGGCAGGCAGGATTGGCCGTCACATTGGGCGCCCCTGCGGTCGCGATCATGAGTTATGCGATGGTGCACCAGCAGGTGATGTTGCCGCTTTTGGGCCGGGCGGCCCAGCTGGAAACTGTGCGGGAGATCGGGCTTGCTATCACCAGCCGACTGGGCCTTCAGGAGGTGCTTTCCAGTGTCGCGGCGCAGGCAGCCGGCCTGATAGGGGGTGACGGGGCAGCCATCTTCCTGCTCCAGGGGGAGCAGCTGGTGCTGGCGGCGGTCTACAATGTGCCGGAACCGTTCGTCGGCCACCGCTTGCAGAAAGGGGAAGGGGTTGCCTGGAAGGTGGTGGAAACCGGCGGGTCTGTGATGCTGGCGGACTATCGCCATTGGAAAGGCGAGCCTGAGATGCCGATGGCCCGTGAGGCCTTTGGCTCTATGATCGCGGTGCCGTTGCGGTTCGGCGATGAGATCGTGGGCGTGCTGGAGGTGATCGAGCGGCGGCTTGGACGTGTGTTCGACGACGACGATCGAGACCTGCTGGAGATGTTGGCTCCGCAGGCGGCAGTTGCCGTTATGAACGGACGGTTGTTCGAGCAGCAGCGATCGCTTGCGGCGGAGCTTGCCTCTGCCAAGAGCCAGCTGGAAACGGTACTCGCCAGCACCAACAACCCGGTGATCGCCGTGGATAGGGCCATGCGGGTGATATTGGCAAATCCCGCCGCATGTGACCTGCTGGCCCCTGGGAAAGGTCGGATCGAGGGCGAATTGCTGACCGAATTTGCGCCGCGCGAGTTTTTCCCGCCGGATATTCGAGCCGCGTTGCGTGATATGCGTCGCGAACGCGCCCACACGTACGAGATACATGCCCACGGACGCACGTACCTTTGTAACGTGGCGATGTTAGGGTGGCCCAGGGCACAGGGATGGGTCGCCGTATTGAACGATGTCACCCGCCTGATCGAGTTGGATAGGCTCAAAAGCCAGATGATCCGCATGACCAGCCACGACCTGAAAAATCCGCTCTTTGCGGCTATGAGCTATACCGAGTTGTTGCTGGAGGAGGGTGAGGCCGTTTTGGATGATGACCTGCGCCACTATATTGACGAGATATGGCACCAGCTTGAGCGTATGAACCGCATAATCACCGGTATATTGGACCTGGAGCGGGTGCAGGCCGGCACCCCGGCTTATGAGCGATGCGACCTGGCCGAGATCGTCCGTGACATTGTGGGTGAGATGCGCTCACAGGCCGAGGCCAAACGTCAGGAATTGGGCCTGGACGTTTCGGATGGGGTACCTTCTATGCTGGGCGATCCGCAACAGTTGGCGCAGGCCGTGGTGAATCTGGTGGATAATGCCATCAAGTTCACGCCGGAGGGGGGCAGGATAGAAGTTCGGCTGCGCACCCAAAATGGCCACATACTGCTCGAAGTCGAAGATAACGGCATAGGGATACCGGAGGACGCCCAGGCGCATGTTTTCGAGCGGTTCTTCCGTGCCTATCAGAGGGGGGCGGAAAATGTCGAAGGCTCCGGGCTTGGGCTGAGCCTGGTCAAGGCGATAGTGGATGGCCATAATGGCCGGATATGGTTTGAAAGCCGCGAGGGAGAAGGTACCACGTTCAGCATATTGTTCCCTGCGGTCGAGGCCGATGTGGCTTAAGTTCCGTTCGTCGCGTCCTTACACCATGCTACTCTAAGGAGAGGTAAAATGAGCGAAAGCAGTGCCGGGAAGCTGAAGACGGCGGCCTTTGTGCTGCTGGGCCTGACGGTGGCCATGACCATCCTCGGCGGGATCGGGACGATTTGTGTGGCCTGGTTTCCGGAAAATTGGGAGAAGTTCCACGTCCTGATCGATTATAAGCCGATATATCAATCGGCAACGGTGGTGACGATTACCGCCGGGCTGCTGGGGGTCTGGATCGCGTACAATCTGATCGGCAGGGGGAAAAAGTGGGCCTACCCGGCGGCTATAGCGTTCATGGCTGTGGGCCTGATCACTGCCGGCGTCAAGATGTATTACTCATCCCAGTTGCGCGGCAGTACCGCCCCAACCAACATCCGGTTTTACCTGACCGTGATCACGTTGATCGTTTTCCTGATCCTGAGGATACCGGGTATATGGGAAAAGGCGGGC
>JALXEW010000198.1 GCA_027069285.1 Ardenticatenia bacterium
CGGTATGGTGGCTCAGGTGCTCGCTCAGGTCGCCGCCGCTGATAAACGAGCTGCCGGCGCCTGTCACGATCAGTGCTCGCAAATCGGCATTGGCCGCCTCACTCACGGCCATGCGAAATTCGTCCAGCGCGGCCCAGTCCAGGGCGTTGCGCACGTGAGGCCGGTCAACGGTCAGGATGCCCACCCCGGCACCGTCCACATCCAGCCTGACGGAACGTCCCATAACACCCTCCCGGATCGGAGTCTAACACAAGTGCCCGTCCGGTCAAAGCGGCAGTCATCAGGCGGAGCGCGAACCGGTTAGCATATACGTTCCCCCGCGATATACTCTAAACACACGAGAACAGAGCGGATATGGGGTGTTCAGGTGGATCGGAACGGATTATACAGACTTGGGCTTTTCTTATTCCTGGCAGCTTTTGGGGTTTCGGGCTGTGTTGGAGAAACGGCTGCCGTCGGATTTCCGGCAGAGCAGGCCGGTGCCCCTCCACAGCTATCGCTCGAAGATGCCACAAGCGTCGCCGCCACATTCCTCCAGGCGTGGGTCGATGAGGACTTCGACGCGATGTACGATATGCTCACCATCAACAGCCAGCACGCATATCCACGCGAGGTCTTCACCGAGTATTACCAGCACGCCGCCGAGGTGATGACACTGATCAGCATGGATTTCGAGATCAGGTCGGCGCTCCAGCAGGGAACATCCGCGCAAGTGGCCTACGACGTGACGTTCCACACGCAATTGTTGGGAGATTTCACCGATGCCGAACGCACACTCTACCTGCGTGCCGGGGATAACGGCTGGCAGGTGGTCTGGTCGCCCAGCACGATATTCTTCGAGATGGCCGGGGGCGGCACCCTGGTGCTGGAACGTCAGGCGCCGGCACGGGCCAATATCTACGATCGGGAGGGGCGCGTGATCGCCGATCAGAACGGGATAGCCGTCACCGTCAGCCTGATCCCGGAAAACATCCCGGATGAGACCGTCTGTCTCAACGAGCTATCCCGCATACTCCAGCACCCGGTGGCCGAGATCAGGGCCAGGTACGAGGATAAGCCCTCTAACTGGCTGATCCCGATAGACGAGATAGATGCCGATACCTACCAGGCCGAAGCCGACATCCTGACTACTTACTGCGACGCGGTGTTCTCCGAGCGGCGGGTGAGGCGTTACTACGGCGGTGGCGTGGCATCGCACGTGGTCGGTTGGGTCGGCGCGATCCCGTCGGAAGAGCAGGCCGAGTGGCTGGCGCGTGGCTATCAGCGCGGCGACTTGATAGGTATAAGCGGCATCGAGGCGTGGGGCGAGTCGATCCTGGCCGGATCGTTCGGCGGACGTCTGATCGTGGTCTCACCAAGCGGAGCCGTGCTACGGGTGATCGCCGAACGCGACGCCGAACCCAGCCAGAGCATCTACCTGACAATCGACCGTGCGCTTCAACTTCAGGTACAGCAGGCGCTCTCGGACGCATATAACATGTCCACCGACACCTGGGCACGTACCTCGAACGGGGCAGCGGCCATCGTCATGGACGTCCATACCGGCGAGATCCTCGCCATGGCCAGCTATCCCTGGTTCGACCCCAATATATTCAACCCAAGCAGCCCGAACCTCGATCAGGTCAACTACCTGATGAACGAAGACCCCAGGATGCCCATGCTTAACCGCGCCACCCTGGGTGAATACCCACCTGGCTCGGTCTTCAAAATAGTCTCGATGTCCGCAGTGGCCGATAGCGGCATTTACGAACTGGATCATGTATACGTGTGCACAGGGATATGGCTGGGGCTTGGGCCAAATAACCCCAAGTACGACTGGCTGCCGGGCGGACACGGCCCGTTGACGTTGCCGGAGGCACTGGTACATTCCTGCGACCCGTATTTTTACCAGGTCGGCTTCGACATCTTCCAAAGTGACCCGTGGATATTGCCGGAATACGCGCATAGATTCGGGCTTGGGGAACCGACCGGCCTGGAGCAGATCATCGAGGGCGCCGGGTTGATCCCCGATCCCGACTGGGTGCGCCAAACCCAAGACCGTGAATGGGCACCGGCAGATAGCGTCCACATGGCAATCGGCCAGGGCGCGGTGACGGTCACGCCGATCCAGGTCGCCAGAATGGTGGCGGCAGTCGCCAACGGCGGTACTCTCTATCAGCCGCAGATCGTGCACCATATCGGCATAATCGGCGAGGAACCCAGCTGGGTCTTCACCCCGAATCCGCAACGCCAGGTGGATATAGACCCGGAGGTGCTGGACGCGGTACGCGAGGCGATGTGCCAGGTCACCGGGCCGGAAGGCACGGCATCCTGGCCGTTCCGCGATATGTCCATCCCCACCTGCGGCAAAACCGGCACCGCCGAAGCTCCGGGCGCCACCAGTATGCCCCATGCGTGGTTCGTGGCGTTTGCCCCGGCAGATGATCCGGAAATAGCCGTGGTGGTCGTGGTGGAAAACTCGCACGAGGGATCAGTTGTGGCAGCGCCGATAGTGCGTCGCATCATCGAATACTACTACGATCAGGAGCTGTTCCCATACCCAACAGAATGGCGCGAAGGCCTCGCCCCGATAACTCCAGGCGAGCCACTCGGCGACTGAGTGAGCGATGGCGCCCAGGAGGTACACGCTCTACGTCCTGATCATCGTATGCCTGTTGGCGGGGCTTGCCACAGGACGTGAGTTCTTCTTCCGACTCGGCTATCTGGCCGGCGGCGTGATGATCTGCGCCCTGCTATGGGCGGGGGCAGGCATCGTGGGGCTGAAGCTCAAACGTCGCACCCGCGCGCATCGCGCACAGGTGGGCAGGTATCTTTCCGAAACGCTCGAATTGCACCCGTCCCGCATCCTGCCAAATCCCGGCGTAGAGGTGCTGGATGGCTCCACGTTGCCGGGACATTCGGTCAGCCGGGTTATAGGGTTCATGGCGCCGGGTAAGGCGTATAGATGGGATGTGCGGACGCTTTGCACCAGACGGGGCATGTTCCGACTCGGCCCCATGCTGGTGCGCAGCAGTGACCCGTTTGGCCTGTTCACGTTCGAGAGGCGCTTCGATGCCACATCCCCCCTGGTCGTCTATCCAGCAACCGTCCCGATCCACATCTCCGACCCACCCATCGGGCGCTTGACCGGAGGCCCGGCCCTACGCCGTCGCACTCACCTCACCACGACTAACGCATCCGGCGTGCGCGAATACGTCCCAGGCGATAGCCTCAATCGCATCCACTGGCGCTCGACCGCCCGCAGGGAACGGCTGATGGTCAAAGAATTCGAGTTAGACCCGCTGGCCGACATCTGGCTGGTGATCGATTTCTTCGGCCCGGCCCACCGCGAGGCACCGGATGCCGCCGTTTACCAACCGATGCCGACTTCGGAATTCGGAAACGAGCCGTTCCTCCCCTACCCCTCCACCGAGGAGTACGCCGTCACAATCGCGGCCTCGCTGGCAATGTACTTCATCCACCAGGGGCGAGCGGTCGGCTTGGTGGCGTACTCGCCCGGCAGATCGGTGATCCAGGCCGACCGTGGCCCACGGCAGTTCACCCGCATACTGGAATCACTGGCGCTGGCAAGTGCAACCGGCCCGCTATCCCTGGATCAGGTGCTGGAGCTGGAAGCAGAATCCGTCGCACGGGGACATGCCCTGATCGCGATCACCCCGTCCACCGATCCCTCGTGGATCGAATCAGCACTCGCGCTAAGGCGCCGTGGCACCGGCGTACATGCCATCCTGATCGATCCGGGCGGATTCGGGGCGGGAGATGACATCGAGCAGGTCGCGCTCCTATCGGAGACGATGGGGATACAAACCACCATCGTCAGGCGCGGGGATGATCTTGCCCAGGTGCTCTCGATCTGAAATTTCAGGAGGTATGTGATGAAAGCGAATGGAACCGTCACGCTGACATCATCTTTGATCCTGGCCCTCGCCATAGCAGTCACCTGGGCCGGTGTGCAGCCGGCCCGCGCGGTCGGCGAGACCATCATATTCCTCCACCACTCGATAGGCGAGGGCCTGATCGTAGAAGGTCACATCCGCCAGCAACTGACCGAGCTGGGTTACGAATTCTACGACCACGGATATAACTCCGACGGTCTCCGCCTGGCAGATGGCTCATATGCCGGGTACAACTTCAACGTGCCGGACGACAACACCGATCCGGACGGGCTGGCGGCCATATTTGCCCAACCGCTTCACGATCCGCCGGATAACACCTTCAGCTACCTGATGCAATACGATGTGATCATCTTCAAATCCTGCTACCCTGCCAGCGAGATATGGGACGATCAGATGCTGGCCGATTATATGCGCTACTACCTCCAGATGCGTGATGTGATGGACAGATACCCCGATCACCTGTTCATCCCGATGACCACGCCACCAAATGTGCCGGAGAATTCGCTCCCCGAAAACGCCGCCCGCGCCAGGTACTTCGCCCGATGGCTGACCTCATCGGAATATCTGGACGGACACCAGAATATCGCGGTCTTCGACCTGTTCGACGCGCTTGCAGGAGAGGATAACTTCCTGCGACCCGAATACCGTCCCAATTGGCCCAACGACGCACATCCGAATTCACTTGCCAATCAGGAAGTAGGCGCCCAGATCGTGGAATTCGTGGATAACGCGATCCGGGCATGGCACGCCGGTGAGTTAGGCCAGGGCGCACCCCCGCCCCCAACCGGGATCGATCTGCCGGAGCCATCCGCAACCCAAGCCCCCTCGCCAGAGGCCACCCCATCCGAATCCGAAGCCGATGGTAACCGCATCGTGTTCCAGGTTGGGATCAGCCCGTCGGAAAGCTTCTACGGCATCCACGAGACAACTCTGGACGAGGCATGGGATGGCGGGCTTAGCTACGTCCAGCTGGGCGGCGAGTACCGCATAGACCTGCTGGCCGATAACGAGGGCGGCCAACTACAGGAACGCAGACGCATCCTGATGCGATTCGACATCGGGCCGGATACGCTGCCCCCAGATACCGGGGTGATCGGGGCAAGGCTGGACCTCTTCCATTGGAACACGCCGATCCAAAACCCAACCGCAGAAACGGTCACGGTACATCTTATGACGGCCCCATGGGATGAGGGAACAGGCGTGGAATCACCGCCACCCGGCTACTTCGTCGACGGGGCTACCTGGCTATTGCGGCTGCCAGACGTTTTTTGGGAAACACCCGGTGGCGATTTCGACCCGACGCCGATCTCCTCGACCGTGGTCAGCCCGGACGAGTGGTACTGGGAAAGTTGGGATCTGACCGAGGCAGTTCGCCGTTGGGTTTCGGGGGAACCGAATTACGGCATCATGTTGCGCGTTCACGGGCCGGTCTGGTACTCCTTCTTCAGCAGCGAGTTCGAAGACGACCCCACCCTGCGCCCAAAACTGGTGATCCGAATCGAGCCACGCACACGGTAAGGCCGCCGAATGCTCCCATATCTTGCGATGCCGACGGAGTCCGGGATAGAATCGCCTTGTTCGGTTAATGTACCCGGCAAACTCGCATCTCAACCGGTGGTGATGACATGACGCGATACATCATGGCCCTCGATCAGGGCACGACAAGCTCACGGGCAATTGTGTTCGATCACAGCGGGGCGCCGGTCTCGGTAGCCCAGCAGGAATTCCCCCAAATATACCCCCAACCCGGATGGGTGGAACATGACCCGGAAGCCATCTGGGAATCGCAGCTGAACGTCGCAAAGCAGGCACTGGAAAAATCCGGCATTAACGCCTCCGATGTGGCCGCAATCGGGGTGACGAATCAGCGCGAAACCACCATCCTGTGGGATCGGGAGACCGGCAAGCCGGTCTACAACGCCATCGTCTGGCAATGCAGGCGCACGGCACCACTTTGCGAGGAGCTGAAGGCCGAGGGATTCGACAAAACAATCCGGGAAAAGACCGGCCTGGTAACCGATCCATACTTTTCGGGCACCAAGCTGGCCTGGCTGCTGGAAAACGTACCCGGCGTCCGGGAGCGAGCAGAGGCGGGTAAGCTCGCATTCGGAACCGTGGACTGCTTCCTGATATGGCGGCTTTCCGGCGGCAGGCTACACGTCACGGACGTGAGCAATGCATCCCGCACCATGCTCTTTAACATCCACACGCTGGATTGGGACGATGAGATACTGGCACGCCTGGGGATACCACGGGCCGTGCTGCCGGATGTGAAGCCGTCCAGCGCCGTGTACGGGGAGACCGATCCCGATCTTTTCGGGACGGCGATCCCCATCGCGGGCGCCGCAGGCGATCAGCAAGCCGCCACTTTCGGACAGGCGTGCTATCGCCCCGGCATGACCAAGAACACCTACGGAACCGGCTGCTTCATGCTGATGAACACCGGCGAAAGGGCCGTACCTTCCGAAAGCGGGCTGCTGACCACGATAAACTGGCAGCTCGGCGATTCCCATGTGATTTACGCCCTGGAAGGGAGCGTCTTCATCGCAGGAGCGGCAGTACAGTGGCTGCGCGACGGCCTGGGCATCATTAAAACGAGCGCCCAGGTCGAGGAGTTGGCCGGAGAGGTCGAGGATACCGGCGGGGTATACCTGGTACCGGCATTCGTGGGATTGGGCGCCCCGTACTGGGATGCCTTCGCAAGGGGCACCATAGTGGGCATGACCAGAGGGACTACCGCAGCCCACATCGCCCGCGCGACGCTGGAGGCAATCGCCTACCAAACCCGCGATGTGCTGGCAGCAATGGAACGCGATTCCGGCCTGAAGCTGAATACGCTGCGCGTTGACGGCGGCGCGGCCAAAAACGACCTGCTGATGCAATTCCAGGCCGATATACTGGGCGTGCCGGTGCAACGACCGGCCGTCACCGAGACCACGGCCCTGGGAGCGGCTTACCTGGCAGGTCTGGCCGTCGGGTTCTGGAGTTCGACCGATGAGATCGCCGGCCAATGGGCGTTGGAACGCGAGTTTGCCCCGACAATGAGCGAGTCCACCCGTGAGAGGCTGTATTCCGGCTGGCTGCGGGCGGTGGAACGCGCCAGAGGCTGGCTGCGCAACGCCGGATAGCCGGGAGTGAGGTAACAAATGAAGATCGAAAGGATCGTGCTCAGGCACATCGCCATGCCCCTCGTGGAGCCGCTCCGCACCAGTTTCGGCAGCGAACCGCTCCGCCCGGCGATCATCATCGAGATCCGCGCAGACGGCCTGACCGGATGGGGTGAGTGCGTCGCGGGCGGCTATCCCGGCTACAGCTACGAGACCATCGGTACGGCCTGGCACGTGCTCGGCGAGTTCTTCGGGCCGGCGATACTCGGACGGGAGATCTCCTCGGTGGACGATCTGCTGGCGGCCCTGAACCGCTATCGAGGCCATAATATGGCCCGCTCGGCACTGCAGATGGCCGTATGGGACCTGATAGGCAAGGCGGAAGGGAAACCACTATCCGCCTTGCTGGCAACTCCCGGTCGGTACGACCGCCCCAAACGGGATAGAGTCGAAGTAGGCGTCAGCATCGGCATCCAGGACTCCGTGGGGGCGACGCTGGACATCATCGAAAAACGCCTGACCGAAGGTTACCGGCGGATCAAGCTCAAGATCGAACCCGGATGGGATGTGGATATGATAAGCGCAGTCCGGGAACGCTACCCGGAAATCAGGCTGATGGTCGACGCCAACTCCGCCTACAGGCCGGAAGATGCCGACCACCTGGCCCAATTGGACGCATTTGACCTGATGATGATCGAGCAGCCGCTGGCCCACGACGACCTTTATCACCATAGCCGGCTACGGCAACACCTCAAGACGCCGATCTGCCTGGATGAGAGCATAGAGACGCTCACCGACGCGCAGCTTGCGCTCCACATTGGAGCCTGCGACATCATCAACATCAAGACGGCACGTGTGGGCGGGCTTTGGGAAGCCCGCGAGATCCACGATCTATGCCTGGAGCGCGGGGTTCCGGTCTGGGTCGGCGGGATGCTGGAAACCGGGATCGGGCGGGCGGCGAATCTGGCACTGGCCTCGCTGCCCGGATTCGTACTGCCGGGTGACATCTCCGCTACCGACAGGTACTACTCCCCCGATATAGCCGATCCGCCATTCGTGCTCAATGCAGATGGCACGATCACGGTGCCCAATGGCCCGGGTCTGGGCGTCAACGTAAACCGGGAGCGCCTGGACGACGTGACGCTGAGGAGCGTGACGCTGGTTTAAGGTCTCGACTTGGCGTCGGGGCTTTGGCATATGGAGATTTCATATTATGAAATTAGATACTTAATATACCGGGATAATGTTATTACAACATAATAACTCGCAACTCTAAAGCTATGACCGGTATTGACATTGAGAGCAATAAAATGTATAATTGCCAAGTGATAAACTCTAATATCCTACATAGTCGATAACAGTATCCACCCCTCATGTCCGGAGAGTTCGGGGGGAAATGTCTCGTCACCTCTCAATAACAACTCCCTTTATGGCGTTCATCGCCATCATAGCGGTCATAGCGCTATCAGGCTGTTCCCCATCCCCCCCTGGGTCTACAAGCACGTCCTCTACCTCAAGGCCACCTCTTTGCTACCAACACACGTGCCCAATAACACTACCCAGAGGGGAAAGGCCATACTCCACTGAAGGAAAGTTGGATTGGTATGTGCACTACAACGATTGGGAGTTCGAGGGAGACCCAGGGGATATTATCGAGTTCTCAGTACTTTGCGCCAGAATAACTTCCATAACAATTAGCACTTACGCTCAACTCCAGTCGAATGAGTGGATTCAGATAATGCCATATCAGGCTAATACCAATGACAACCATCAATGCAAATATATATTAGTATTTGGAAGCATAGGCGATAGTACCGACAAATATAGGATCAGAATAGCCATTAGATCAGATGCAATTATAGAAGATAGCATCAATTACAGACTCAGCATCAGAAGAGTGCCCATGTGTGTTGCAAGAGTCCGAACCAACCCCAGTGGCCCGCATTTGTGCTTGCAGGGGAACGCGGAAAGATCGCTCCCGTCACTCGATGCTGAAGAGACAGGCCGCTATTTCGTCAGGTCTGACTACATGTCGGCAACCGAGGTGATAGATGAGGTCCCGGTATATGGGTATACGATCATCAGCAACGGCAATCATCGCGAGCTATGGTGGTTGGTAGTCCACAACGGCCCCCCAATCGTCGGATGGGTCATCGGCGCCGAGGGGAACGTCAGCAACTGGAGCCAATGGTACATACAGGCGGGTGAGGGGGAAGAATCCTGTACAACGCGAGTGCCTGAAATACGAGGCTCATGCTTGGGACAATAGGAGCAAAGCATGAACAAGGGCGAGATCATCGGCAACATTATATCCTCTATAACCGGAGAAGTAATAGCTTATTCTATCACACGTATCTTAGATGTGATGATAAAACCCACAATAGGACAAATTATTGCTTTGTCGGTTATTATTATAGTATTTGTGACTATTGTGCTATTAGTACTAGAAATAAGACCTAAATGGCTCATATCGCTCATTGCGTCTGGAATATTGTTTTTTATCGCTCTGTTCATCATTACATTGGTATACCCTCCTAATTCTCCCGTAGACAGTATACCTACCCCTCACCCCATATGGCGCAACGAGCAATATGCTTCCATCATACCGAGGTCAGACAAGCTGACACTGAGATTTTCCGCCAGTCAGGGCGATATTGTCAGATTCATAATCAATCCATGCAACGGCCTTTTGGTTAACGTCAGGCCACCTATCCCCGACGAGGAGACCCTTAGCCATATGGACATTGAGCAAACTCCACCGCCCTGCTCTTTTGACTTTTATATTAGATACGATAATTATAGTTACTACGACCTAATCATATATAACGATAGTAACATGGATGTATCGATCAATGTCAGGTATGATATTATCTTAGAACCCAGTTGCGATGTTTTCGTTATCTCATCAGATGGGTTGAATGAGAGAAACTACCCATCACCAGAGGGAGTGATTATACACACATACGGCCCAAACGATCGGGTTAGAGTCAGGGGATACGTGTTCATAGACGACGCGATATGGTGGGCTACGGCAAACGGTTGGGTAAAAGGCAGTTTTACCAGAGACCCAAATAATTGCTACTCGGCAACCTCGCGAATGATGCCGTTTTACACCAGGTTCAGATAAGCACATCTCGCCTGGTTTTTATACACACCTCATATAAACCGCCGATGATTTTCTAACACGCCTCGCATACACTACGGCCAGCACGAAAAAGAATACGAAACGGAGGCGTGGTAATCATGGGCAAGATAATCGGCATTGACCTGGGAACCACCAACTCGGTCGTAGCCGTCCTGGAAGGCGGCGAGCCTGTGGTGATCCCGAATGCCGAAGGCGGTCGGCTGACCCCATCCGTGGTGGCATTCACTAAAAACGGAGAGCGCCTGGTAGGCCAGACGGCCAAGCGGCAGGCCATAGTCAACCCGGAAAACACGGTGTTCTCGATCAAGCGCTTCATGGGCCGCCGTTACGACGATCCAGAAGTCCAAGAGGAAATCAAGCGGATGCCGTATAAGGTGGTGCGCGGCCCACAAGGTGAGGTGCGCGTCCACATCCCGGCAACCGGACGCGATTACACCCCCCAGGAAATCAGCGCGATGATCCTGAGCAAACTCAAGCGCGACGCCGAGGCATACCTGGGCGAGGAAGTGACCCAGGCGGTGATCACAGTGCCCGCCTACTTCAACGATAGCCAGCGTCAGGCGACGAAGGACGCGGGTAAGATCGCCGGGCTTGAGGTGCTGCGCATAATCAACGAGCCTACCGCTGCGAGCCTGGCCTACGGCCTGGATAAGAAGGAGCTGGAAACCATCCTGGTATTCGACCTGGGCGGCGGTACATTCGACGTGAGCATCCTGGAAGTGGGCGACGGCGTGGTCGAGGTCAAGTCCACCAGCGGCGATACCCACCTGGGCGGAGACGACTGGGATCGGGTGATCGTCGACTGGGTGGCCGAGGAGTTCAAGAAAGAACACGGGATCGACCTGCGCCAGGATCGGCAGGCACTGCAACGTCTGCGCGAGGCCGCAGAGAAGGCCAAGATCGAGCTTTCGACGATGATGCAGACCGAGATCAACCTGCCGTTCATCACGGCAGACGCATCCGGTCCCAAGCACCTGCAGATGACGCTCACCCGCGCCAGGTTCGAGCAGATGAGCGAACACCTGGTGAATCGGTTGCGCGGGCCATTCGATCAGGCACTGAAGGACGCCGGCCTCAAGGCAGGCGATATTGACGAGGTAGTGCTGGTCGGCGGCGCAACCAGGATGCCGATGGTGCAGGACCTGGTCGTGGAGCTTACCAACGGCAAATCGCCACATAAGGGGGTGAACCCGGATGAGGTGGTGGCCGTAGGCGCGGCGATCCAGGCCGGTGTGCTCGGCGGCGAGGTCAAGGACGTGCTGCTGCTGGACGTGACCCCGCTGAGCCTGGGCGTGGAGACGTTGGGCGGTGTGATGACCGTTCTGATACCGCGCAACACCACCATCCCGGTGCGCAAGAGCGAGATATTCTCGACCGCAGAGGATAACCAGACGGCGGTGGACATCCACGTCCTGCAAGGTGAACGTCCGATGGCAGCCGATAACATGTCGCTGGGCCACTTCCGCCTGGAAGGCATCCCGCCCGCACCGCGAGGGGTGCCACAGATCGAGGTCACATTCGACATCGACGCCAACGGCATCCTGAACGTCTCGGCGAAGGATATGGCAACCGGCAAGGAACAAAAGATCACGATCACCGCATCCACCAACCTGACTAAAGAGGAGGTGGAGCGACTGGTACGCGAGGCCGAACAGCACCGCGCCGAGGACGAGCGCCGACGCCAGCTGGTGCAGGCCCGCAACGAGGCCGATACCCTGATCTACCAGACGGAAAAGGCGCTGCGCGAGCTTGGCGACCGGGTTCCGGCCAACGACCGCGCCACCATCGAGAACCAGATCGCAGAGCTGAAAAAGGCGATGGAAGGCGAGGATGTGGATCATATCCGCCGCCTGACCGAGGCGCTACAAAACGCGGCCCACGCACTATCGCAGCAGGTATACGCCAGCACGGGTGCCGCTCAGACCACAACGACCGCATCCGGCAATGGGAATAACGGTGGCACCGCAGGCGAGGCCGAGGATGTGGTGGAAGGCGAATTCACCGAGATGTGAGCACAAAAATCCGGTGGGCGGCCACATGGCCGCCCTTTTTTTATCCCACCGGCGCGATAAATCCCACGTTTTTACCCGTTTCGGCAAATCCACCGGCCCCGTTGAGGGTTAAATCCTGGTGAGAGTAAAATGCAGAAAGCTACCAGGGGGACTTCCTCATGCCTGCCGATATTTTCGCAAAAGCCTATGAATTCACCGAGGCCAAAGAGGCCATGGAGCTTGGGATATACCCATACTTCCTGCCGCTTAGCGACTCCGAAGGCACCGTGGTCAAATATAACGGCAAGGAGCTGATCATGATCGGCTCCAACAATTACCTGGGCCTCACTCACCATCCAGAGGTCAAGAAGGCGGCGCAGGCGGCAATAGAGAGATGGGGCACAAGCTGTACCGGCTCCCGATTCCTCAACGGGACCCTGGCACTCCACCACGAGCTAGACCGGAGGCTGGCCGAGTTCCTGGGCAAAGAGGCAGCCCTGTGTTTCACCACCGGCTACCAGACCAATCTGGGCACCATATCGGCCATAGTCGGCAAAGGCGACTACGCCATCATCGATAAGGAAGACCACGCCAGCATTGTTGACGGCTGCCTTCTGGCGCGGGGTACCATGCAGGCCAACATCCGCCGGTTCAACCACAACGACATCTCCTCACTTGAGCGCGTCCTGAAGAACATCCCGGAAGACGCCGGAAAGCTGGTCGTGGTGGACGGGGTGTACAGCATGAGCGGCGACATCGCCCCATTGCCGGAGATCGTCGAGATCGCCAAGAAGTACGGCGCCAGGATCATGGTGGATGACGCACATAGCCTGGGTGTGCTGGGCAACGGACATGGCACTGCGGCACACTTCGGGCTGACCGATGAGGTCGACCTGATCATGGGCACCTTCAGCAAGTCGTTCGCATCAATAGGCGGTGTGATCGCAGGCGACGCCGACGTGATCCACTACATCCAGCACCATGCCCGCTCGCTGATATTCAGCGCCAGCCTCCCGGCAGCGAACGTGGCAACCGTGCTGGCAGCAGTGGACATCATCGAGAGGGAGCCTGAGCGGATACAAAAGCTCTGGGACAATGCCAACTACATGCGAGAAAACCTCCAGACGATGGGGTACGATACCGGCAAGAGCAATACGCCGATCATCCCGATATACATCCGCGATATGTATCGAACCGCCTTTGCATGGAAAGCCCTCTTTGAGGAGGGGGTATATACCAACCCCGTGGTGCCGCCCGGCGTGCCGCCGAACGCCTCGCTACTACGCACGAGCTACATGGCAACTCACACCCGCGAGCATCTGGATAGGGCACTGGAGGCCTTCGAGAAGGTGGGGAAGCGGCTTGATCTGATCTAAGACCCGCGTTGGGTTCGGGGCCAATACGAGATAAAATACAGCAAAGGGGCGGCTTACGGGCCGCCCCGGCACCTTACCGTAGTGAGGAGCGGCAAGAGATGTCCAGGCGTCTGACGACGGCTCAGGCCATAATCGAGTTCTTGAAGAATCAGTACGTCGAGCGCGACGGACGGGAATATCAATTCTTCGCCGGGGTCTGGGGCATCTTCGGGCACGGTAACGTGGCCGGGATCGGCCAGGCTCTCCAGCAAAACCCGGATTTCCGCTACTACCAGACCCGTAACGAGCAGGCGATGGTGCACATAGCAGCGGCGTTCGCCAAGATGAATAACCGCCTCCGCACGTTCGCCTGTACCTCGTCAATCGGCCCCGGCGCTACCAATATGATCACCGGCGCAGCAGGCGCGACGATCAACCGGTTGCCGGTCTTGCTGCTGCCGGGCGACATCTTCGCAAGGCGGAACGTGGCGCCGGTGCTCCAGCAACTGGAGTCTCCATGGTCTCAGGACTTTTCGGCAAACGACGCCTTCAAACCGGTCTCACGCTACTGGGATCGGATCAACCGCCCGGAGCAGGTGATCACGGCTCTGCCGGAGGCAATGCGCGTGCTCACCTCACCTGCCGATACCGGCGCGGTCACGCTTGCCCTGCCACAGGACGTCCAGGCAGAGGCCTTCGACTTCCCGGATGAGCTTTTCCGAAAGCGCGTATGGGTGATCCGGCGCCCGCGCCCGGATGAGACGTTGTTTGCGCGCGCAGTCGAATGGATCAAGGCGGCGAAGAAGCCACTCATCATCGCCGGCGGCGGCGTGATCTACTCCGAGGCGACCGGTGAGCTTGCGGAATTCGCCGAAAAGACCGGTATCCCGGTGGCAGAGACCCAGGCCGGCAAAGGCTCACTCCGATACGATCACCCACAGGCATTGGGCGCAATGGGGGTGACCGGCACACCCGGCGCCAACATCCTGGCCCGTGAGGCCGATCTGGTCATCGGGATCGGCACCCGATATGGCGATTTCGCCACTGCCTCTAAGACGGCCTTCCAGAACCCGGAAGTTCGGTTTGTCAACATCAACGTGGCCGAGTTCGACGCTTATAAGCATTCGGCATTGCCGCTTGTGGCCGACGCAAAGGCCACGCTGCGGATGCTGATCGGGGCCTTGGAGGGTTATCACGTTGGCGACGAATACTCGGCCAGGATCGCCAGGTTCAAAGAGGAATGGGATGCCGAGGTCAACCGGCTCTTCAACCTGCACCACGGCCCGCCTATAGCCCAAAGCGAGGTGATCGGCATCGTAAACGAGTTCTCCGAACCGAGGGACGTAGTGGTCTGTGCGGCGGGCAGTCTTCCGGGCGACTTACACAAGCTCTGGCGCACCCGCGACCCAAAGGGCTATCACCTGGAATACGGATACTCGTGCATGGGCTACGAGATCGCCGGCGGGCTTGGCGTGAAGATGGCGGCACCGGATCGCGAGGTCTACGTGCTGGTGGGCGACGGCTCTTACCTGATGATGGCCCAGGAAATCGTCACATCCGTCCAGGAAGGGTATAAGTTGAACATCGTAGTCCTGGATAACCACGGGTTCTCCAGCATCGGCGGCCTTTCGGAATCTATCGGGAGCGGTGGATTCGGCACCGAGTACCGATTCCGCACCCGGCAGACCGGTCAGCTGGACGGGGATGTGTTGCCGGTGGACTTTGCACAGAACGCGGCCAGCCTGGGCGCTAACGCCATCCGCGCCGTGACCCGTGAGGATTTGCGGAAAGCCCTCGAAGAGGCGAAGAAGGCCGATAAAACCACCGTCATCGTGGTCGAAACCGATCGGAACGAGCGAGTGCCCGCTTATGAATCCTGGTGGGATGTGCCCGTGGCCGAGGTTTCGGAGATGGAATCGGTGCAAAAGGCACGCCGTGACTATGAGGTCAACAAGGCGAAGGAGCGTTACTATCTCTAGAGTACTCTAAAATCGTCGAGAAGTCCCTACGGGACTGGCGGCGCAGCCCCTGTGGGGCTTCTCGCCCATTAGCCCGGTGTTTCAACTCCGGGCGAAGGGAATGGCGATGCCGATCCGTCGAGAAACCGCCTAAAGCACCCGGCTACGTCGAGAAGTCCCTACGGGACTGGCGGCGCAGCCCCTGTGGGGCTTCTCGCCCGTTAGCCCGGTGTTTCAACTCCGGGCGAAGGGCATGGCGACG
>JALXEW010000199.1 GCA_027069285.1 Ardenticatenia bacterium
CCCCCACGGCACCACTATCGGAGATCCCGACCGCAACCGCTACCGGGGCCACGGCCCACACACTGGTACCGCCCACCCTGGTGCCTTTCCCAACGGCCACCGATACCCCCCGCCCGGTCTCGACGACGTTGGAGCGCATACAGTCAAACGGAGTGGTGCGCGTGGGCGTGCTGTATAACGAGCCGCCATTCAGCCGATTGAACGAACGGGGTGAGGTGGAAGGCTACGACGCGGACATAGCCCGCGCGATGGCCGAGAGCTGGGGGGTGGAGATCGAGTTCGTGCAGGTGACGCGGTTGAACCGGTTGGATAAGCTGCTGAGCGGCGAGGTTGATTTGCTGATGGGCGCCCTGCCGCACCGACGTGAGTACGAGGCGCTGATCGATTTCAGCCAGAGTTATTTCGACGATGGCCAGGTGGTTATGACTATGGCAGAGGGCGGCCCGGCAACCCCCAACGACCTCAACGGACGGCCTGTGGCAGTGGTGGAAGGCTCGCCGGCGGTTGAGGCGCTTTCCCAACGCGGGATCGAGCCGGAGATATTGGCCTATCCGAGCCTCGACCTGGCGGTTGATGGGCTGCTGCTGGGCGACGCGGTGGCGGTGGTTGATAGCCTGGGCCATCTTTACCGGATCAATGCCGATCAGGGCGGGCAGACGAGGATTCTGGACGATATGCTCATGGAGTCACCGCTCGCCATCGGGATGCAACGCTATGATGTGAGCCTGCGCAACGCGGTCAACCGCACGTTGCAGGCCCTGGATGTGGGAGGGACTCTGGAGGAGAGCTTCGCCACATGGTTCCCCGATGCCGAATACCACGAGATAGAAGTCTGGGGCGATTCGGACGAACGCTCTTTCGGTGATTATGAGCCGATCCTGGCCGATCCCGCCCTCTCGCTGGTGGGCCGTATACGCGCCGGGGAATCGATCCGCGTGGCCGGCATCGGCGATGGGAACGGCCCGACCTATCGCGCCCGATTGGACGCTTTCAACCGCGCCCTGGCAGAGGAGATGGCATCCAGGTGGGGCGTCTCGTTCGAGTTCCTGCCGCCGGAGCCATTCCCGATAGACCAGGTGGCATCCGGCCAGGCGGATATGGCCTTTGGGGTCGAGCCGGTGTGGGATGGCCGCGACCGGGTTGACTACAGCCAGTGGTACATGATGCACGGTGATATGCTGATGGTGGCGGATGGGAGCGACATCGAGGGGTTTTACGACCTGCGAGGCCGCTACGTGGGCCTTTTCGGCGACGATGACACCGCCGATGACCGCCTGGGAGAGATCACGGACGAGTTGGACGTGCGCGTGCGGATATACTGGCTGGAAAGCGACTCCGAGGCCCTGACGGCGCTGGACGAGGGCGATGTTTGGGCGGTTTTCGGCGATAGTTTCCGCCTGCTTGCCCTGGCGAGCGAGCACCCGGACGTTGTGGACATAACCGGCAGATATTACAACCGTGTGGGTATGGCAATCGCCACGCCGCCACAAGACCCGGACTTCCGCACGCTGGTGAACCTGACGCTACAGGATATGGCAGCCGATGGGACTTTCACCAGGCTATGGGGCGAACATCTGGCACTGGGGGAGCCGTTCGACGTAGAGGTATGGCCCGGCACGGTGAACGGCATCGGCATCCACCCGTGGGACGTGGCCGGGCCGTAACAACCCCTCACTCGGTTTCCATGCGCGGCAGGAGCGGGACGGCTGCGATCACTTTCTCGGTCGCACGGAGCGCGATCACCCGGTCGCCGGTGGCGTTTCTACCGGTCTTCGGTGCCAGGCCCAATCGCATATACTTGGCCTTGCCTTTATCGGTCAGCACTATGAGCGGGGTATCGGCCTTGCCGACGATGGAGGCGGCCAGCCCATTGGAGCCGCGCGGCAGTTTCATGGCGATCACGCCTTTGCCGCCTCGCTTTTGGGTGGGATATTCGCCAAGTGGGGTGAATTTGGCGAACCCATTATCCGCGATGACCCACAAGTTAGCCCTGGAGCGGGCAACCGAGGCCCCCACCACCTTATCCCGCTGGCCCAGTAGCGAGACTCCCCGAACGCCGCCTGCCCTGAGACCCATAGAGCGCACATCCCCTTCCGAGAAGCGAATGGCCTGCCCCTGCCATGTGGTGAGGATCACGTCATCTCCGCCGGTGGTGTAAAATACGCGGATCAGGCGATCGTCTTTGCCGACGTTCATAACGGTGAAGGCAGTGGCACTTGGGCCGGGCATATCCCCCAATTTTACGCGCTTGACCTGGCCGTTTTGGGTGACCATGAACAGGAAGCCATCGCTCAGCCCCGGAGGGATCGAGAGCGCGTCGGCGATAACGGCATCATCGCCCAACGGTGTGAGATCGGCCACCTGCGGGGAATCGGCAAAGCGTTCCTGGGGCGGCACTTGATGAACCGGCATCCCAACCGCACGCCCATCCACGGTGAAAAGGTACAGGGTGTGGCCGGTGGCGCTCTGGACGAGTAATTTCGGGGGATCGCGGTCTGTGGTGGTGACCCTGGGGGCGTCGTCGGTATACGTGCGGCCCAGACGTCCCGCGACGGTGATCGCAACCCATGTGCCCTCGGCGGGCATGGTCAGCTCACCGGCCCCGATGGCCTCGGCGTGACCGTTTGCGATCACGGTGCGGCGCAGGTCGCCGTATTTTTCCTTGATCTGCGTGAGTTCGTCTATTATCACCTGCCGCATTTTCCTGGGGCTGCGAAGCAGGCCACGCAGGTGACGTATCAGGCGTTGTTTTTCCTTGTACTCATCCTGGATTTTGCGACGCTCAAGGGCGGCCAGGCGTCTGAGCGGCATTTCCAGGATGGCACGGGCCTGTATATCGGTCAGGCCGAATTTTTTCCGCAGGTTCTTGTGCGCGGTCTCGACAGTGCGGCTGCGCTTTATAGTCTGGATCACTTCGTCGAGGTGCTCCAGGGCGATCAAAAGGCCTTCCAAAACGTGGGCACGCTCTTCGGCACGGGCCAGGTCGTATTTGGTGCGGCGGCGCACCACCTCCAGACGGTGATCCAGGTACACTTTGAGGAGCTGTTTCAACGATAGCAGCCGGGGTTCACCTTCGACCAGGGCCAGCATGATTATGCTGAAGGTGCCTTCCAGTGGGGTGAGCCGGTATAGTTCGGCCAGGACGGTTGCAGGGTCGGCGGTGCGGCTGAGTTCGATGACGATGCGCAGGCCTTGTCGGTCGCTCTCGTCACGCAGGTCGGTTATGCCCTCGATCCGGCCATCGCGGGCCAGGGTGGCGATCCGTTCGATGAGGGCGGTTTTGTTCACCTGGTAGGGTATCTCGCTCACGACGATGCGGCTGCGACCCCGCGTCCAGGCTTCCAGGTGGGCCTTTGCACGCAGCCGGACTTTGCCGCGCCCGGTGGCGTAGGCGGTCATCAGGCCATCCTCGGACTCGCCTTTGCCGTTTCGGAAGGAGCGATATACCGTGCCCCCGGTTGGAAAGTCCGGCCCTTTGATATGCTGCATTAGCTCCGGGACGCCGATCTTATCGAGCTTTTCCCAGTTCTGGAGCATGTAGATGAGTGCGTCACAGACTTCGGCCAGGTTATGCGGGGGGATGTTGGTTGCCATGCCAACGGCGATGCCGGTGGCGCCGTTGACGATCAGGTTGGGGAATGCGGCAGGCAGCACGGAAGGCTCACTCAGGGTGCCGTCGAAGTTTTCGACGAAATCCACGGTGTTTTTGTTAATGTCCGCCAACATGTCGGCGCCTACCTGGGTCATGCGGGCCTCGGTGTAGCGCATGGCGGCGGCGCTATCGCCGTCTATCGAGCCGAAGTTGCCCTGGCCGTCAACCAGAGGGTGGCGCATTGAGAAGGGTTGCGCCATGCGCACCATCGCGTCGTAGACGGCCTGATCGCCATGAGGATGGTATTTGCCCAGCACTTCGCCGACTATGCGGGCGCTCTTTTTGTAGGGGGAATCGGGCCGCAGGCCCATATCGTACATGGCGTAGAGGATGCGCCGGTGGACGGGTTTGAGGCCATCGCGGGCATCCGGTAGCGCCCGCGATATGATCACGCTCATGGCGTAGTCCAGGTAGGACTGGCGCATCTCCTGGTTTATATCCACCTTCAGTATGTTGCCTACTGCGGTCATGATCCGGCTCTCCCACACGTCTGACCTGATGCTATGGTACAACAATTCTCAACACAATGCAAACAGATGTTCGAATCTCGCGGGCCGGAGTGAAACAGTTTTTGACATTTCAAGCCGCGCGTATATACTACCTGTAACTGGCGGCTTCCTACGGCCAAAGGAGGGAAGGCCAAGTGAAACACCGTAGCCGTACCTGTCTCCGCAGCCATTAGTGCTTTCATAAAAAGCCGACTATTTTCGCCATTTTCCCCGTTTCCGCGTCTGTTTCCTTAGTGTGCCGGCCCGTGCCGGTGAGCTATTTACAAACTTTCAGGAGGTTTCTCATGAAGAGGTCACTTGTCGCTATCTCTGCTTATGTCACCATTGCGCTATTAGTAGGGTTGGCAGTGCCCGTCATGGCGGCGCCGACTCATCAGGAACTCGGCACAGTGGTGGTGGGCACGAATGCGGAGTACCCGCCCTTCGAGTTCGTGGATGAAGAGGGTAATATCGTCGGCTTCGACGTTGACCTGATGAATGCCATCGCCGAGATCGCCGGCTTCGAGGTCGAGTGGGTCAATACCCGATGGGATGGCATCTTCGTCGCACTCCAGTCAGGCGAGTTCGATGCCGTCATCTCCGCAGCCACCATCACCGAGGAACGCGAGGAAATCGTCGACT
>JALXEW010000200.1 GCA_027069285.1 Ardenticatenia bacterium
GCCTCCTTCCATATTATCGAGCCTGCCTAATTGTACCCCAAACTCCTCTGATCCGCCATCCTCAGCACCCGCGCCAGCAGCAAGTAGACCAACAACTCGTCCTCCCGTCGTGGCCGGATCAGATACTTCCCCAGATCCCCTTCCTCCACCTCCCACTGCACCCCGGCCACCTCTCCCAACACCTCGCGCAGAGCCTCCTCCGCCGCCGGATGAGCGCGGAAACCACCGTGCCGCCCGCTCGCACTCGCGCTGTGATGCCGCACAATCGCCGTCAACGCCGCCCGCACCAGCGACTGCTCCCCCAGATGGTCGAACAGCCAATCCACCGCCGCTGCCGCCCCCTCTGCCGCGTGATTCGGTCGCCGGCGGCGCAACCTGCGATTCAACGCCTTCTCCGCCTCGTCCTGCTCGTCATAGTCGGTATGGGCCGCCAGATACTCCTCCGGCAGCCGCAGATCCTCCCCACGCAGTTCACTCACCTCGTCCTGCCAGCGATGCGCCCATCTCTGCCAGCGCACGTCCAACTTGCCCAAGTCATGCAGCGCGATTACCCACCGCGCCAGGCGATCCAGCGTGCCCTCCGGCCAGTCGTACTTCTGCTCCAGCCGACGGGCGGCATAGGCCCACTCCGCCGCCAGCGGCAACCGTTCCTTCCCCGCCCTCCGGTCGAAAAAGAGGTGCTCGTAGGCCCGCATCATCCGCGCCACGTGCTCCTGGAACGTCTCCCGCCGGTAAGGGGCGAAATCGCGCTGCCGCCGCCTTCGCTCACGGAGAGGGGACTGCCCCAGGCGTCGGTTTAAACCGACGCCTGGGGCGACGCCTGGGCCGACGCCTGGGTCAACGCCTGGGCCGACGCCTGAACCGACGCCTGAGCCGCCCCCCGGCACGCCCAGGCGGAATCCGGTCTCCGGGCTGTAGGTCGCCAGGCGCGGGTTGACGGCCACCAGCAGCGTCCCCCTCAGGTCTTCCTTGTCCACGATATGCCGCCAGCGCCAGACGGTGCGCTCGCGGGACGACTCGGTCTCCGGCAGCGGGTCGGCGGTCATCAACACCCAATCCAGTCCCAGATCGTCAGCCAGGCTCTCCAACTCCTCGTAGGCCCCGAACAAACTGCCGCGAAAGATGCCGAACCCCTCGTAAGCCCACGGATTCTCGATGCTCTCCGGGTCGGGGTGGACGATCACCGTGCGGCTGTCCACCCGCCGAATCAACTCCCGCGCCGCGCCTCGGTCCTGCTCCTCGATAGTCTTGGCGATGCAGTCGGCGATGTAGTACCGCTGGGCCTCCAGTTCCTCCAACAACCGCCGGTCTGCCTCCCCGTGCGCCGCGTTGACCAACGCCAACTCGGCGCCGAAATCGAACACCGCGCCGCTCCGCTCGCCCAGAGCGTCCCACGTCTTCTCGCAGATGGCCTCCTGTTCGCCCAGATAGGGGGCATAGCGCGGCCGGCCGCTCTCGTCCACCGGCAGCCGATAGACCCACACATCCCCCTCCTCCCCCGTGTAGCGGGCACAGCGACCGGCCCGCTGTACGATGCTGGCCGCCGGCGCCAACTCGGTGTGCAGATTCTCGCTGGTGATGTCCAGCCCCACCTCGACCACCTGCGTGGCGACCAGAATCGCGCTCTCGACGGTGTAAGCCGCCTTGTCCTTGCCGAACTCGCGCCGCAGCCACTCCTCGTGCGACTTGCGGTCCGCCCGCAGGAAACGGCTGTGCAGCAAGCGCACCTCCACCTCCGGCCCGGCCTGCTGCCGCAACGATTCGAACAACGCCTGAGCCCGTCCCACCGTGTTGCAGATGGCGACGGAGCGCACCCTGTGCCGCGCCAGCACCTCCTCGGCAGTCAGTTCAGCGTCCACCGCCTGCACCCGCCGTGTTTTGTGCTGCGACGGAATCGCCGCTGCCTCCTCCGGTGCGAGCACCAGCGGCTCGGCGTCCAGTGCCCGCGCCAACGCCTGCACCATCTCCCCCGAAAGCGTCGCCGTCATCACCACGAACGGCACGACTCCGCGCAACATCCGCAGCATCTGCAAAGCGGTCGGCAAAGTCACCTGGGGGTCGAACAGGTGCAACTCGTCGAACACCAGGTAGGACTCCACCACCGCTCCGGCGTTGAGATTCCCCTGTCGCCGGCTGAGAGCGTAGGGGATGTTGAGGAAATTGCTCAGCGTCTGGTCAATGGTGGTGAAGACCAGGTTGTCCTCCAGGCGGGGGTCATCCGGCCTCTCGCCAGTCTGAATGCCCACGTGCAGCGGGCGGGTGAACCCGAACCGCCGCGCCCGTCCCTCGTACTCGTCCCAGAACTGATTCGCCAGCACCCGCAACGGCACCGAGTAAATGCACTTGCGCGGGAAATCCTCCTCGTACTCCCAGGCCCGCAGGAAAGGGTAGAGCGCAGCGCGGGTCTTCCCGGCCCCGGTCGGGGCTTGCAACACGACCGAACGGCCTTCGGAGAGGTGCTCATAGACTCGTCTCTGAAAAGCGTACAGTTCCATAACCTCCTCCGACCCGGCGTGGCTCACAATCAGCACGATTCTCGCATCAGATCTCCACCCGGCATATTCCCCTGATGATCTCGGCGTTCCTCTCCCGGTTTATAATCTGGTACATCGCCGTGCGCTCCATTTCCGGGCGCATATCGGTCAGAATCCATATATGCGGCATGCCCAGGATGGACACAGCGCATCGCACCAGCCCATTCTCCACATACGAGAGTATCCTATCGGCTATCAGTTCCTCACCGTTGCGGAGCCTGATCTTCGTGGCGAACACGCGACAGAACAGGTTGCCACCGGGAGTATCCTCGACCGCCGTCTCTCCTCCATCCATGCTGTAGAGCAGCGAGTACCAGACACCGTGAAACCTGGGGTCTATACCCAGCACCTCTCGGGGTTGTTCGTTCATATCTCACCTCGAAGTCACACGCTACTACGCCTCTTTCGCGCCTCGTCCCGTATCGCCTGTAGATTCAGCACCTCCGCCACCTCGTAACGCGGCGGGACGCTGCCGGCCACCGGGCGAGTGCGCACCACCGGCGGGAAATACCCCATCCGCCCGTGCAACTCGGCCAACAGCGCCACCGCGATGAAGTTGAGCGCGGGCGGCACGACGAGAATCGGGCGCGTCTGCCACTCCTCCGGCGAGAGACCGCACCCCTCGGCCAGCGCGACGACCTGCGGCGCGAAGAACTCCTCCGTGTCGAACTGGGCCGGGACGTGGCGCACCTCGGCTACTTCCTCTCCGGTCAGGGCCTCGACCTGCCTCACCTGGTCCGGGGTGAGGGGGTGGGTGAAGTTGAGGAGAATCATTTTACCTCCGCTTGGGCCTGTGAATTTCTTCCAGACCAACGATCTGCCAATCTCGAGCCCGGCCTCTCCACCGTCCTGGCAATCTTGCTTGAAAAAGTTTTATGCCGTTTTCCTGCGCCTTTTGCCACGCATCTGGGTCAACCGTGCCAGCATTGCAAACCACCCAGCCTTCAAGGCGAAGTTCTCTTCCCTGGGCTTCAACTTCCGCAGCCAGCGAATCGCGGAATGCCTTTAGCCGTCGAATAACCTGGTTTACCGCTCCAACATCGATCGGTTTGTCATCTGGATTGTCAATATGCCGCAATTTGCACTCCACTACTAGGCACTTTTCAAATCGTTCGTGAGAGAATTCAGCGTATACGTCTATTTCTAGTTTTCTCAAGAGGCGAGGATGCTTGTAGTTAAAATAGACCTTATCATACTCGTATCCTTTGTATCTCTTGTCCCTCAGATACTCTGCAACCTTGGCTTCAAAAACATAATCCCAGTACTTTTCCCTCCCCTTCTCATCCAATCTTTCCAGACGATTCTCTATAGCCTCTACAAGGTTCTCGTTTACCTCCCCCCGTAATTCCAATTCGCCGTTTTCCTGGATGAAGAAAAATGGGATTTGCACCAGCCAGCATCTATTGGCTGGAGGACGCATCACTAGTTGTCGCCGCTGCGAGTCTATGAGCCAGAAGCGGCTTGAAGAACCATCTTCTTCCAGATCCTTATCTATGTACAAGTGATACATTCCCTTCACGCTTCTTCCATAAACTTGCACGGCGGTCGCCGCCAAGGCGGCCATACTTTTTCGTCCACCTGCAACGACTAGGTAGACCTCATCATCTTGGTAAGTCTGCAACAGTTCAATAAGTTGGGCCTGGAACTGAGAAATACTCTTCTCATCGTTCACGTCTTCGGCATTTATACGTAGACGGCACGTCTTATCATATTGAACGGGGGACTTCCCTTTCTCACGATGCCAGCGGGTGAACTCACGGGCAATCTCTTCCTCAAATCGTGTCACGCCCATCTCGCTGGTTCCCAGTGTGACCACTTTGTTCACCCGCACCGGTTTCTCAACGCCCCAACCGTTATAGAGAGCATAGTATGCGCCGGTTACTACGCCGGGGGCGAGACCGAGCAAAGAAATCAAAACTTTCATAATAACACCTCCTGGGTCATTCAATAGGATACAGCAGCAACACGGAGACTATGCCACCTTGTCCATTCCGCACATATAGAAAAGATTCCCGCCCGAGTAGTTGAGTCACTTCTACCTCGAATGGCAAATCCGCCATAGCAACACGAATGCAGTTCAGTGGACCGGCCTCCGGAACATAGTCAATACGTACAACATCGGGTTCGATTTGAATGAGGCGCCGGACAAGTACTACTGGCGGAAAAATCGTTTCCTGGGCTTCGCTCCACAGCCTGATAAAGGTGTCCAGTATTTTTCTCGCACCGTCACGTATGTTCTGTAGATTGCTTGGATGGACAAAGTCCGGATCGTCCTCGTGGACGTAAAGAGGTCGCAATGGGTTTAGGTTCTGGAGAGTTGCGATAAATGGAGATGTGAATTCATCCGAAATTGGTACGTCTTTTAGCGTGATAGAATTCCCCTCCTTCACAGGTGCACACACACTCCTACCCCCTTCCTGCTGTCCTGGAAGAAGCCGATCGCGGCCGAAAATCTCTTTAAATCTTATCCCGCGTTCGCTCTCGGCCTCATCGCGAGGCGACCTAATGGCTTGCCAAATCCAACAATCCAATCGATGGAGTAGGTGACAGTAATTGCCGAAACCAAACTGCCATCTTCCCCGACGGTAACCTCTCAACCAACCACTCTCTCTAGCCAATCGCTGTCTTACTTCGTCGTCTATTGACGATACATTTCGCTCTCCCTCATACTGAGAGGTCATCTTGTTCACGTACTCAATCCCATAGAATGCTCTTCCGTAGAATGCGAAAAGTTGGCGCAATAACGTCTCAGCCTGGACAAAAGCACTAGCAACCCGACCCAGAATATCTCCCCAAGTCAGATTGGGGTCGTTCAATTTATCTCGTGCCCGACGTAATTCGTCTAACGCCGCTACCACTCCGCTCACTGGCTGGCGGGCTGTCAGTCGAGCCGTCTCAAAACCCAACCAATACTCTATCTCGTTGAATACCTGCTCGTCTTCAAGGTCAATCCCAAAATCAGGATCATCCCGCTCAACCTCGCCCAGAACGGCCAAAAATGCGTTGCGCGTGGCGCTCGTTATACCCTCTCGTATCAACCGGTGAGGAAAATCTGGTTCGCATCTCAATTCGTGATAGTCGCGCAGAACTTTTTCATAATCCCCCAACAATGGCTCGCTGCTCGATAAGCCAAGTGTGCGAGGGAGGGGTGAACGTCGACCAGCTTGCTGAAAATAGCCTTCCTGACGCTCAATGAGCCAAGCCAGCCGACAGAAAGGGTCAGTTTCTTGCTGGATTTCATCAAAGCCATACTTTAGGGCGGCATATAGGCTATCAAATTCGGGCAAGGCTTGTGATTCATCAGGCATCACAACACCCCCACCGGGCACTACGTCAACAGGGTGACACGTGTTGCTACCGAGGCCTTCGGTCTTGCGAACGACGTTGCCCGCTCTCCAACTGATAATACCGCATCAACCGGAACGCCCAGGCCAAAACTGCGCCAAAGACTTCTGGTCGGACATTCCTCAGGTGCTGGTTGAAGGCGCGATACATCGCCTGGTAGTAGCTACGTGTGCGTCCCGTGCGTACGAGACCGGAGTCTGGCAATCGTTCGAGCAGAGCAAAAACCTTTTGCGGGTCCCGCCAGCGTCGCCAAAAGGCCAGCACCTTGCCTACTTCGTTGGCGTCCACGTGAGGGGCCATCGCTTGTGCCAGGGAATTAGCGACCTGACGATCTCTTTCCGTTAGTTCCATCACTGCCTCCTCGCTCAGTATGCGCTGGTGGGGCACTCCGGCAAAGCGTTGGGATCGAAGCGCAGCACGCGCTCTAACGCTTCGGCCTGCTGTGACAGGATGTAGTCGTTCTGGCGGGCCTCGGTGATGTACCGGCGCACCTCGGTATTAAGAGCATTTCCTTGCCAGATTGTCTCCACCTGAGTGTCGTGTGTATCGCCTAAGAATGCTGCTCGCTCATCGCGCAACACCAACCGCACCGGTTCGGTCCGCAACGAGCCCAGACAAACCGGCTTGCCGCCGCCGAGTTTAAGCAAGAAGCGACCTTCCAGCCCCAAGGCATAGAAAAGCAAGCCGAGTTGCTCAATAGTTAGATTGGTAAAAGCCACTTGTCCAATCAGCTGGCTGTCGGGACGGATAACCTCGCTTTCACCACCTTTGCCAGCAGGACGAGGTCGCCCGTGTTTGTAGAACTTGCGCCCTTTGTAACGCCGATTCCGGTCGCGGTAGACGGGCGCCCCCGGTCGGGGTCGGTAAAGGGGAGGCAAGCGGTATAGCATCGTTCCGCCTTCCTGCAGGAGCGCGTCCTCAAAGCGGACCTGCCCCAAATAGGCCTTATTCTTATTGCCTCCCATCCCAAACAGCGTACACGCCGGACAGGCAGCGCGGCGTGTGCAAGGGCGACGGAAGGCATCCGGCAGGTCGCGGCGGCGTGGCCGCTTCACTCCCAGGCACGAGGGAGAAACTGCCTCGGCAATGCTCCGCACCGCCCCTTTGAGCGAGGAAGCGGGAATAGCCAGTTGGCCCCTGATACGGTAATGAGCCTGCACCACCCCACCCGGTTTCAGCCCTAAGTCCTCACTCAATACTACCTGTCCCGAACTGATGAACAGAGGCGTCACTGTGTGCAGGTGGAGGGTCAAGATTCCCGTGAGCAGGTCAGGATGGATGATATGGTGGCCGGGCACCTTGTCGCGTTTCACATTTTTTGGAAAAGGAACAAAATCATAGGCATCATAAGGAGCGCGCCTATAGCCGCCTCGTGGTGGTCTCTTAGCCATCGTTACCTCCTTACGGCAGATTGGTTGGCTCTAATCGCACCAGCCTGGTTAGTCGTACTACCCCATTTTCGACATAATCTCGTGCCACAACCTTGACATAGAGTAGTGGGTGTTGTTGCCATTCCTGCTCGTCCACCGGATAACGGAGCGGGCGGGGGATGCGAGTCTCGATCCAGTAGGGATCACCGGGTTTGCGTTCTCCCCACAGGTATAGCCCATATTCGCCACTAACCTCCATCTGTTGCTCATTCCATCCTTTGCCTGAGAATTCCAGGCGGGTCTCACTCAATATCAGCACATCAAAGTTGCCCTCGTCTGTCATCCACCAGCGCACTTCTGCGTTTGGGCCGAAAACTCGTCCTTGCGGCCAAAGCCCAGCTGGCAACCCTTCTAACCAGGATGCGTCAACCTGCTCAAATTCCAGGTTATCAATCTGCTCCTGGAGGCGCCAGCCCGGCGAACCTGCTCGCTGTTTCAGCAACTTGGCCAATTCTTCAAGTGTCATTGGAGCACGACGACGGTAAAGGTATCCGTTACTCATCGTTGGCCTCCCCTGACGGTGGCCACTCGCCCAAGGCACAGGCCCGCCAGTGGCCTACAGTCGCATTCAGCACAGCCTCAATGGTTGCAGCATCTGTCCAGTGAGTTGCCACACGACCAAAAGCCCCATCATCCACTACCTCGCGTCCTTCTTCAGGTAGTGGCAACGACAGTGGATCTGCCGGAATCAGGTGATATTCATCACGGCCGGGAAAATCAAAGGCTACCAGATCAACTAACTCGACACCAAAATTGTGCCCATTTGCTTGAAGGGCGAAGCGTCCGGGATATGCAATCTCCAATTCTTTGTAGTTCACGGAAACCCGGCCAAAGCCTTTGGACTTGCCAAAACCAATGGGCACCCGCCCTTGTCCCATCTCACGCAACGCTACGGCCAAAAGCCCCACCTGCCACAATTGGAAATTGCGCAACCTCAATGTGGCTTGAAAAGTCCCTTGAGTGACTACCTCCAGATTAAATGGACCCGCCGCTACTGCTCCGGTGATGCGGTCAACTGCCACGCCGTCTCGCTGTTCCAACCGGGGGGTGTCATTGGGGTAGGCGTCGGATATTGCCAGATGGCTACCCAACCCGGTGTGGCCGAACGTGCGACAAGCCACGCAGGAGCTGGCATAGCGGGCGGCTGCCGATAGATTTCCCTCTAACCGCTTTCCGCAAAAGCCAGGGGAAAAAGGATCACAACACCAGACTTGGTCTCCTTCAGGTCGAACGGTGCGGGCAATCTTTTCACAGTAAGACCGCAGCGTTCCCTTCAGGCTCGAGCCTGGCAGGAAGACGGTCATCTCGCCAGTGTCCGGATGAGCCGTGCGCACGAAGTTCATATCCAACAGTGTGGGATCAGCCCCAGATTCGCGTCCCGACTTGATTAACAGCGGCGACTCTTGAGGGGAAAGTTCAAAAACCAGGGTTAATTCGTTGAACAAACGTTTGAACATCGTTCATCCTCCTTGTCTGGCTAATACCTGGGCAAAGGTAGCGGCGCGAGCTAATACCGTATCTCGGCCTACAGGACGGCCTTTGCCAGTTTGCAAGTACTGCAACAGAGCTGTCCTGTCGCCCGCATCCACCTCTTCAGCCTGGTCATCGAAAATCAGCGTGACCCAGCCAAGTCCTCTGGAGCGTCCACCGCCCAGCCGCACCCGGCCGTTGGCAAACTCGTGCAACCCCCAAATAACCAGCCCATCCTGCACTTCTTCTCGGTTAGCGTTTTCGATGATGATTTCCCATCTGAATTCTGTTCCGGCCGGCACAGTCTCGTAGTCGTACAGGAGTCCCCTCGAAGCAGTTTCGCTATCCCGGTCAATCCCTACGCCGTGGCGCACTTGATAGCGCCGCTCAAACCATAATTCTGGCTCGGCCAGCAGCAGGTCTTTGACCAGAACTCGCGAAGCCAGCCAGGGGGAGCCGAAGACACGACAGACACGACAAGAGAATTGGTACACCTGGTCATCTAGCGTTTCCGGATTCTGCCGTAAGATGTCCATTTGCCCAGAGGTAATACACCACTCGTGCCGGTTTACCGGATTACAGGCCCCTCGACCATACCCCGGCGCATCCGGTTCTACCAACCGCACCAATCGTTCGATGTGGGCGCGAAGTGCGCCTTTGAAGGAAGAGCCCGGAATGTAGGGCCGTCGCTGGTCATCTTTGATGACGGCAATGTCGGTGTTGCTGATCTCATCGGTCAGCCCAGAACCTACTCGCAAAGCGGTCTCTAGCCGCAGCAGGCCAGTCAGTCGCAGACGATAGCCAAGAACGTGAAAGTCGCTCATTTTCCGTCCTCCTTGACCAGTGCCTCGCGATAAACAAAATTACGGTGTAGTGCGCCCACAAAGCGGCGCACAAGCAACATCCACAGCCGCTCCTCTTCAGCGGTGCGGTCCGGCGGTTCGATTCCATGCCGGCGAATCGCTTCTTCGATCAATCCTCCGGCCATCCGGCGCAAATCTTCCAGTCGCTCCAGCAGTTGACTGCCGAAACTGGGACGTCCTATGCGCCAGGTTTTGGCTTTGCTGTCCCGTCCCATTTGATAGCGTACATAATCGAGCACGATGGCTACACTGTTTGTCTCCAATGAGACGGCTACTAGATTGGTAAGTTGACTACGCTCCATCCAATGCGGGTATCGGAACAAGTCCTCGATTAAGGTTTTTGCCTGTGGGATTAGAGTGTTCATAGCCCGATCTAGGACATCATCGGCCACCAACGGCCACAGAGAAGTCGTCACGTTCCTTTGAGCGTTCATTTTGGTTTCACCTCCAAATGAAATGGGGAGCAGATGTGTACCCAACCATACCCCCGTTCTTTACCCTGGCCGACTCCCTCACGTTCGACCTTTTGTAGAGTTTCCAGCATTGTCTGAACCGCTTCAGACGTAGCATTGTTCAAGCAATAGACAAAGACGCTCCCTCGCCCAGTTGCCAGTCGCAGTGTGCGCATCAAGCCTGTCGCGCCGGAAAAGCCACTCACCTTCTGTGGCAGACTAAACGCCCGAACGCGCTGTGCCCCGGCAAACTGCACTGGCAGCAGAGCCGTAGGCAGGCCGCCATTGGACCAAATCACGTCCGAGAGACAGTCCACGGTGAAGAAGAGTCGCCCAGCCGGAGGCTGGTACCCTGTGTATGTCTCTAATGCTTTCAGTAGTACCGCGTTGAATCGGGCCAGACGATGGGTTAAACTTCCCTCAGGAGCGCTCACTTGCTCGAAATTCAGAGCGCTTGCCGCATTGGCTAACTGCTGGGCAGCATCGGGCGGCTCGGTTGGTGGTGTATCCCACCGAGGGTCAACGGTTATGGTCACCCTTCCAAGCCCTCGAGAAGTAGAGCCCCCCAGTTGTCGCACCCTCGGCAGCAATTCTTGCAAGCGCACTGCCTGAGATTCGTCGGCTGCCCAGACCAAACCTCGCAGGCGGGTAGGCACAAAAGGTGCTTGACCCTGAGAATCGGGCGGACCAGACATTTGCTCACTGAGCATTTCTAGCGTGTAAAGCAGCTCCTCAGCAGCTACCCGACGGCGACGGTTGATGGCCGTGCGCGAAAGGCGCAGCAAGCGGGGTTTGGGCTGCCAGTAGGTATCTCCGGAAAGTTCGTAAAATCCAGAGACCGGCTCCAGCTGGGATTGGGATTTACATTCTGCGCAGTGTAGTAAGTGTGATAAACCATGTACCTCCACTCCTCGATCTTGGCTGACCTCTTCGTAGGCAAAGAGGGAAATCAGCGTATCGTGGATGCCGTGAGCATCCTCATCTTGGTCCCTGAACCCTGGGTAGTATTTGCATTGTCGGGCAGTCGCAGGGAAGGGAAATGAGAACGAACTCAAGGCAGGATAGCAAGGGCCAAAGCGGGGTTGGGCATCCGCCCGGAAGATGGCTGCAAAATCGCAACCCACGTGGTTTTCCAGGGAATGACCACATTCACGCGCAAGCAATCGGCCCAGGGCACCACGCAACATTGCACCCGGCAAGAACTTTAGTGACTCTGTAACCATTCCGAGCTTACGCGAGCCCAGAAGTAACGGCGTGTGCAGTTCTACTGTGACCTCTAGTTCGACCATTGATCCAACTCCTGAAGCAATTCGCTGGGCGGGACAGACTGGCCATCCAATATCACTGCTACTTCTACCTGGCACCAACCTAATCCTCTACTACGGTCTCCTCCTATGGTAGAGACAGATTGTAGCCCGGCCAGCAGCAAAGCTATTTCCTGCCGTTCTCCAAGAGTCCCCCAGATGCGCCCCTGGTAGACCAAGGCTTGTGGTGGAGCATAGGTCTCCGTCGAATATAGCAAATCTTCGGCTACCACATTTCGCGAACGATTTATGCCCACGCCAAAGCGCAGGCTTGTCTTCCGCACGCTACGCAACCCTCTCCAGGTACGAGACTGCTCCTTGCTCTCAGTTGCCAAAACCAAATTCTCAAAAGTGATAGGTGCCGGATACCAGGGAGAACCGAAGATGCGACAGACCGGACAGATGGGGTCAGTCTTGCACATATTTTTAGCAAGAGGAGGATGACAAATCCATTGGTCATCGAAGGCGGGAATCAAAGATCGGATTATGCGCTCGCACTCATGCCGCACAACTCCTTTCAGAGACGAGCCAGGAATAATAGGATATCCCTCCGCATCTTTGATCAAAGGCTTATCGGCAACGGAATCGGCCGTTGCCCCCGTGCCGATGCTGAATGGAGTATCGAGAGTTACTTTCAAGTCAATTTCAATCTGCATCACTTCACCTCGCTTTCTGCTCCCTCTCGAATCCGTGCTCTAATCTCCTGCCACTCCTCATCACCCAAGCGTGGCACCAGGTCTAATATTTCATAGATGTCCTCCCACACAGTTCCATAGCGTTTATACCCCGCTTTGGGCTCTAATTTGACCCAAGGTGGGGGAACCAGTGTAGATTGCATACCCCATTCCTTTTCAACCCATCGCAGAAGCGCTTTGCGCCGCTCGTCGGCCCGCGCCCACTGGTAAAGGTAAAACAGTGAGCCCATCAGGCGTCCCTGCCTTAGTGCCCGACGCAGGGCGTGAATCTGAGAGCGAGGCAATCCTTTGGCTACAACCTGTGCCGAGCGCTTGAGACGCTCTGCCTCTGTCCAGGTAAAAGGACGACCGGTCAGAATGGCCTTTTCCCGCTGTGGCTCTGCTGTTATCGTCCAGGGGAAGTGGGAACGCAAGTCAGATAGATCGGTGGAGAGCATCGTCTGAGACTTTAACACGAGAAAATCCAACGTTCCTTCAGCCGGTGCTTGATTCGTTTGACTCAATTCCCGATCTCGTTTCTTCGCACTCTTCAAAAGATCCTCAGCAAGGGAATGCAAGAAATACACCGGATTGCGTCGGTCGGCGATTACCAGTCCTATCGACAATGTGGCGCGACTGCTGGCGAATTCCTCATGTTTTTTCAGTCCTGCTTCAAACATTCTTCCCAATGTAATGGCCACATCTAATGCCCGGTCCCCCGGCACAATCAACAAGGCATCGTCTCCGCCAATGGTGATGATCTCAAAGGGATGGATAGCTCCCACTTTCTCGTACTTCCCTTTTTTGATTTCACGCTTGATATTTTGTGCAACCGATAGGTGCCGACCCAAAGCAGTGAAGACGGCTTGCCGCATGGCCGTGTGTAGAATCTCCGATTTGCGTCGGTATACCTCTATCGTGCCGGATGCCTCCACCAGATGGCCGACTCCGTTGCCATCAGCATAGATAAGACCGACAGATTTCTCATCTCGAGAGGCCTGGGCAATTTCCTCCAAGTCCTTAGCTATCTGTATTGAATCGAGTTCAGCGGGATTGATTTTTTCAAGATACTTGGTTGGCTCGCAATCCAATCGGCCACTTAGCAACGCATCAAGAAATTCTTCGGCCCATAGATTTTTGAGGGAATTCTCAACTTTCTTCTTGCATGGCCAACACAGCCAACGCAGTTCAGGCACGGACTCCACTTCAGCAGCAGGCCTAACGCCACAAGAATCGCAGCGTCGGGCAGGGGGAATGGCTTCAAAGAAAGGTCGCTGGTCTTTCTCCTGTTTGGCCCGGCGCAGAAGCAAGCTCTGACGAGCCATCAACTCCTTGAGCCGACCCTGCACCTCATCAACGCCTATAGGCTGCCATACGCAGGTAATCGTCGCTACGCCCGTCTCGCGAGGGTAAAGTGCTTCGATGTCAGCCTTAAGTTTCTCGGCCAAATTAACGGGCACTAATGCCAGTAGGCTGCCGCCTCCAGCGTAGATGATGCAACTGGGCGCTCCTGGGTCTTCCTTGTTGCCGATTGGCAGTCCTTTGGCAGCAAATATTTCTCGAATGTTGGGGCTCCCGTCGCCAGGCCATCCCGTGTTTAAACCATCCAGAATCATACTGGCCCCACGAATTTCGGGCAACCTATCTGACTCAAACACGTATTCCTTGATTTTGTCAGTGTCGGCACTCAGTATGGCCACTCCACCTTCTTGTTGTATCATGTCTGTTTCTGGATTGCGACCTTCGAGAATAGGAACCAGCACCCTCCGCGACCACTCATCCAGTCTGTTCATAAGATCTCACCTCCTTATTCTCTCCACACCCAAGTATACCACAACCTCCGTTTTTCCACATCAGAGCAACCCCTGATTTACTTCAGAGAAACCTCTGATGTTTTTCCCCTCAACCTGTGCTATCATCATCGAAGAACAACCCAAACTTATCGTGCAAGAAGTGATAATCCAACCACTTCCCTTCCGGTATGTTCCATGCATTCCGGCACTCGCCCAGAATGGCCGTCTTATGCGTATCCACCGTCTTGAGACTGATACCCAGCGCCTCCGCCACCTCCTGCGGCGACCGCCCCGTGGCAAAGGCACGCAACACCTCCACCTTTCGATCCGACAAATGCGCCACCACCGCCTCGCACCGTGCCCGGTCGGAGCGGTCCATCGAGCGCATCTGAGCGGCGATCACCTCCTCCGGCGTCGCCTGGGCCAGCGCCCGCAGACCGGGGAAATACGTCCCCCACGGCGTCAACGGCACCTGAATCAACCGCACCCCGTCCTCCGGTCGGGCGTGCATAATCGCCCCGTCCCGCGCACGGGCCAGAAACTCGCGCGGCGTGTACATGTGCCATACCCGGTCATAGTGATCGAAAATCAACATCGCCGCCGACATCGCCAGCAGCCCGATCATCCGCCGGCCCCCGGCCAGACACAAATGCACCCGTCGCCCCTGCGACTTGAGCGTTCCCAACAACTCCCGCACCACCTGCCAGGTCGCCACCGCGTCCCGTTCCTGCCGAATATCCGCCAGCGGTCGGGCTGCGTCCCGAATCGCTATGTGCCGGAAGCGGCACGCGCGGTCGGCATGCGCGTAAAAATCATCGGCGAACTCGCGCCCCAACTGAATCAACGCCCGCCGCACCCGCGCGTCCTCCGGCGAGAGGTGCAACACCACCACCTGCTCGACCTCCTCCCCCTGGGCCAGCAGCGCGTCCAGCGCGAACGTCACCACCTGAGCCTGCCCACCCATCGTACTGACCAACACACTGGCATCCATAACCGACTCCTTTCCTTTTGCGAGGTGTACCGATGGAACTCTTCCCTGCCATCCTGATTGGCGGCCCGCCCCACATGGGCAAGTCCGTCCTCACCTACAGCCTGACCCACGCCCTCCGCGAGCGGGGCATACCCCACTACGTCATCCGCGCCTACCCCGACGGTGAGGGGGATTGGGCGAACGAAGCGGACCAAAAACTGGTGCGCCGCATCCGCGTCAAGGGACAGGGCACCCCCCGGTGGGTAGACCGCATCTGTCGGGACATCGCCAACCGTCACCTGCCGCTGCTCGTGGACGTCGGTGGCCGTCCCACCCTGGACCAGGAGCGCATCTTCGACCACTGCACCCACGCCATCCTGCTCACCGGCGACGACGACGCCCACCGCACCTGGGAGACGCTCCTCGCCCGCCACGGCCTGCTCCCCCTGGCCGACCTGCGCTCCGAACTGCACGGCCAGAACCGCCTCACCGACACCTGGCCGACCCTGCGCGGCATCATCGCCGGCCTGGAGCGCGGCCTGACCGCCGCCGGCCCCACCTTCGACGCCCTCGTCGAGCGCATCGCCCGCCTCTTCGCCTACGACCCCGACGAACTGCGCCGCACCCACCTGGCCACCGCCCCCGTCGAAATCACCGTAGACCTCGACCGCCTGGCCCGCACCCTCGGCGTCCCCCGGAGCGGACGCAAGGCCACCTGGGAGCCGAAACACCTCCCCACCCTCCTCGAC
>JALXEW010000201.1 GCA_027069285.1 Ardenticatenia bacterium
AGTTAGCCGACTTTCAACTCGGCGGCCTGCATACGCAGGCCCAGGCCCAGGCAAATCGCCGTCTTGCCCGAAAAGGTGGAGATCGAAGTGACGTAAAGCGATTTCATATTCATCCCCCTGGCGCAATGTCATGGCTTGCGACCGGATAGGACCAGCCGCATATCCAACGGAATCGCCCCCTGGCCCTGCTCGAAGACCATCAACGGGTTGATGTCCATTTCAACTATCTCCGGGAAGTCGGTGACCAGCTGATTCACCCGCAGGAGGGTATCCACAATGGCCTCTTTATCGGCGGGGCGCTGACCGCGTACCCCGTCGAGCAGGCGGTGGGCTTTGATCTCTTTGAGCATCTCCTCCGCATCCAGCCGCCCGAACGGCGCAACCCGGAAGGTCACATCCTTAAGCGCTTCGACGTATATCCCGCCCAGTCCAAAGGTCACCAACGGGCCGAATTGGGGGTCTCGGTTCATTCCCACCAGCACTTCCAGGCCCTGTGGCACCATCTCCTGCACCAGGCAGCCCCATATCCTGGCCTGCGGCACGTAACGCTGGGCGCGGTATACGATCAATTCGAAGGCATCGCGCACATCGGTTGGGGTTTGGAGGCCAACTTTGACGCCGCCCACATCGGTCTTATGTAAAATGTCCGGCGAGGCGATCTTGAGCACCACGGGGTATCCGAACTCGCCCGCCACCTGCACCGCCTCATCCGGGTCGGCGGCTATTCTGGAACGCGGGATTCGGAACCCATATGCCTTCAGGATCGCGCGTGCCTCTGCATCGCCGATGGTGACCCTGCCTTCTTCAAGCGTCTTATCGATCAGCTCGCGCACGCTCTGACGGTCAACGTCGAATCTGACGAACTCCGGATCGGGGCGTTCACGCGCCAACCGATAGTTTCGCATCGCGGCAAAGGCCGCAGCTGCCCGCTCCGGGAACGGGTAGTTCGGCACCCCATACTGTTTGAGTATCTCCACGCCGACGTTAACCCGATACTCGCCCATAAAGCAGCCCAGGATCGGCTTATCTATGCGGCGGGCGGTTTTACCGACTGCGTGCGCGGTTTCCTCGATCTCGGTCATGGCCTGCGGCGTGAGGATCACGATCATGCCGTCAACGTTGGGATCGGCGCTGACCAGGTCAAGTGCCAGCTCGTACCTATCGGATAGCGCGTCTCCCAGCACGTCAATTGGGTTGGCAGCACTGGCAGCTTCCGGCAGGCCGGCCTCCAGCTTATGCACCGTCTCCGGGGAAAGACGGGCAAGTTGTAACCCGGAGCGTTCAAGCGCGTCGGTTGCCAGGATTCCGGGGCCGCCGGCGTTGGTTATGACGGCGATCCTATCGCCCCTGATGAGCGGCTGATAGGCGAAGGCAAGGGCATAGTCGAAAAGCTCCTCCATCGACTGTGCACGCAGTACTCCCGCCTGCTCAAATGCGGCCTTATATGCCTGCTCCGACCCGGCAAGCGAGCCGGTATGCGATGAGACCGCCCGCGAGCCAGCCGAGGTGACGCCGCTTTTGACCGCCACTATCGGCTTTTTACGCGATACCTCGCGGGCCACACGCATGAATTCCTGGCCATCGGGCAGGCCCTCGCTATAGGCCAGTATCACGCGGACGTTCGGATCATCTGCCCAGGCCTGCAGCAGGTCAACCTCGGCCACATCCGCCTTGTTACCCAGGCTGACGAATTTGCTGAACCCGATATTCCCGGCAAGTGACCAGTCCAGGATGGCGGTTCCCAACGCGCCGGATTGCGACATGAAGCCGATCGGGCCTTTTGGCGGTGTGCCCGCCGAAAACGAGGCATTCATAGGCGTGTAGGTATCTATCACGCCCAGGCAGTTGGGGCCGACCATGCGGATGCCGTATTCTTTAGCGATCCGGATCAGCTCCTTTTCGCGATCAACGCCCTCGCGACCGGCCTCACGGAACCCGGCGCTGATCACGATCACGGCCTGGATGCCCTTCTGCCCACACTGGCGAAGCGCGTCGGCAACGTATTTATGCGGTATGACAATGATCGCCAGGTCTATCGCCCCAGGCACATCCAGCACCGAGGGGTACGCCTTCAGGCCGAGTATCTCGGTTGCTTTTGGGTTGATCGGGTAAACGGTGCCGGGGTAACCGCCGTTGACCAGGTTATCCACCACGGCATATCCCAGCTTATCCGGTTTACGCGAGGCGCCGATCACGGCTACTGAAGCAGGGTTGAAGAGAGCTTCCAGCATTGCTTTCCCTTCTCGAAGGCATGGGTTCAACGCAGGGAGTTTACTCCATGAGGGCCTAACCTGCTACTCGAAGTATTGGCCCAGAACGGTCTGCACCGCTTCCATCTCCACCCCATCCGGCATCGCGTCCCACAGGTCATCCGGCGAGGCGATCCGACCGGCGTTCTCGGCCACGTAGCGGCGCAGCCATTCGAAGAACGCCTCATCGCCCATAACCGCCCGCAGATCCCGTAACATCAATGCCCCACGGAGGTAGGTCGCGTTGATATACGCACGCCGATTGCGGAATTCGTATATCGGTGCGTTGACCGGCCCTTCCGGATGGTATGTGTTAACGCGGAAATCCCACCACCAGCGCACAAGCTCCGGGTATGCCGCCTCCATGAAGAGGGATTCGCTATAGGTGGCAAGCGATTCGTCCATCCAGGGATCGTATGCCTGATCGTTGCCAACGATGGAGTACCACCACTGATGTGATAGCTCATGGGCGGTGATCAAGGTGAGCCACGAATCCGCGTTGTTGTTGTACCAATGGAAATACTCCGAGCCGACGAACACCAACCCGGTAAACTCCATCCCATCGGGGAAATCCGCCAACACAATCGCGACCCGGTCATACGGGTAATCGCCAAAGAGCGATTGGTAGCGCTCCATGGCCAGCACGCCCACGTGCAGCGCATGTAAGGCGGCGTTTTGCTCATTGGCTTCCCAGGGGTCGTCAAAGTAGTAGACTTCCACCCCGATCCCGTCGTCGGTACTCGCGCCGACCAGCTGATAATCCTCACCGACGCTCAATGTGAAATCACGCCCGGCGGGCAACTCAAAGTGCCATCGGGTGCCGCCGTCATACGTGACCTCGCCCGGCCCGATCAGGATCGGATGTTCGGCGTTCACCACGGTGACATCGGCGGAAAAATCCGCAGCTTCCAGCACATAATATTCGCCCAAAGGATACGAATCGGGCATGTACCATCCGTTGCCGGGCTTGTAGGCCGCGATTATCGGCAGCCAATGACCCAGGTTAAACTGCCGATCCGAAAAGCCCAATATGCCATAACGGCCTAATCGCCCCCTATCGGTCGCGATGGGAAGTGGCGCCAAAACGAAGTCCAGGCGCATGTCAACCCGGCAATGCTCCCCCAAAGGCTCCGGCAAATGCACAGTCAGACGCGGGCCGGTGAGCGTATACTCCGGGGCGCCATCGGCGCCTTCCAGCGTGACACGGGTAAGCGAGAAGACGCCCGGTTGCCGATTCGGCTCCACGGCAAAGACGATCTCATCCAGTGGGCCGCCGGTTTCGTTATAGTAAGTCACCTCCTGGCCGGCCATGACGGTATGTTCCATCAGATCGATCACTGCGGAAAGGTTATAGCGAGGCCTGGAGTTCTCCACCGGCTCGCATGGCACCGGCGTTGGCCTCACCGGGGTAAGCGGCACGTCGGCATCTGGGGAGCCGGATTCGGCGGTTTGGTACACCGTAGTGGGAGTCGGGTGCTCGGTGGGCAATCCCGGCGAGCCGGACGGGGCACAAGCCGCGAGAAATATGATCAGTAATGCCGGGAAATATCGTCTTATACCCCTCACGGATAATCCCGCCAAGAGCGCAATTTCATCCGGGCAGTCCTCGCGTATTCCCTATAGACCGCGCGGTTCTGAATCAAGTGAACCAGAAACCTGTAGGCCCTGATAGCGAATAACGACGCTTTATGGCGGAACCATTGATCCGGCAGGGCCGCCGGCAAACACGCGATCCTCTGTAAAAAGTACTTCAGCCCCCTGGCACGTTCGAGGCCACGGCTCGTAAGCTTATGGGTGGCGTTGTGTATGTTGAACGGGATCTCGACCACCTTTCCGGCAAGCCTGCGGTTCTCGGCGGTTTCCGGGTTATCACGCAATATCGGCGGGCCTTTAGCATCCGGGACATGGCCATATCCGTGGTTCTGATGAATCGCCATTACCAGTTCTGTCGCATCTACAATCGGTACGCCCAACCTCCTGGCATGGAATATAAACCAATTGTCCCACATTGGCCTGCCCACTGTGAACGAAGGTAACTTCTCCCATAGCCCGCGCGGCCTATAAAGAAAGTAATCTATCCCATCCGGCGGCTCTTGATGACCACCGGAGAGCGCCCTCTCCCTTAACTTAGCCTCCCAGTCCGGATCGTCAAAATCCAATCTGGAATCTACGTCCACATTCCACCTTTGCCCAACCATCAGAACCCGTTCCATGCCAGAAAGCATGTCAACTGCCCGCGCGAAGTCCGAGCACAGGATCACATCTGCGTTGATGTAGCATAAAGTTCCACCTGGGGTCACCCGCTCGGCGGTCTCAAATATCGAGCTGATCAACGGGGTGCCGAACTCGTTACACTGCACATCCGGCACGTGAGCAGTCCCCAGTTCCTTAGAAACCTGGGCAACCCCATCCTCGCTGCCGATCAGGAGCACTCGGCTTCTCGGAAGAAGAGTCCAACTCTTTATGGCATTGTACTGTATAGTAG
>JALXEW010000202.1 GCA_027069285.1 Ardenticatenia bacterium
CCCAGGCCCCAAAATTGCCTGCGAAAAGAACAGCATCTGCGGTGAATTCGCCTCCGGGCCGTACAGGTTCAACTCCCAATCCGGTAGCTCCGGTCGCAGGTCACTCCACGTTACGGGCGGATTGGGGGCATCGGCATCCCAGGCCATCCGTAGCTCTTCCAGAGTCAGGCACTCAGCCGGATTCTGTGCGCCGACAAGCACCGCCAAGGCCTGGTATGCGAATGTCAGCTCGAGCCAGTCGGTTCCGTAGCTCAGGCAATCCAACCTCTCGGAATCTGAGATCGGCCTGATGGCCTGGGCTATATCCAGCTCGCCACGGCAGAGCCGCTCTATGCCGTAGCTGGTGCCTGTGGTGCCTATCTCTATCCGGTAGGCGGGCTGACGTTCCGCGAATGCGGCGGCCAGGGCACGAGTCAGCGGTGCGACGACTGCGGAGCCGTCTATGATCACGTCCGGGGCGTCGGTTGGGCGCTGTGTCGGGATCGGGGTTGGGGTCGGCAGCGGCGTAGGGGTTGGCCTCGGCGCCTGGCGGTAGCATCCGCCCAGTGCCATCGAGGTCGCCAGGGCTATGAGGCATAGTATGCGATGCCTGCCGGTCACGTTTACGGGTATACCTGCTCGAACTCCCCGTTTATCACCTGGTAGATAAAGATAGATGGGTCTGCCACATCGCCGTTGGGAAGGTAGTTGATGGTGCCAAGCAGCGTCTCGACCGTGATCTCGTGCATAGCCTCGGCCACAGCATCCGCGTCCAGGCTTCCCGCCTGGCGCACTGCCTCGGCCAATACCTGCATGGCGACGTAGCCGTTGACGCTATAAGTATCCGGGTTGCGGTATTCTACGGCCTGGTAGGCGCGGATCCAGCTTTCGTTGCCTATCGCCTTGGGGCTGGGCGCGAAGGCGCTGACGTACATCCCCTCTGCGGCGCCATCGGATTCGTCGATGGTGGCCGAGAGGAAGCACCCGTCGGATGCCAGGAACGGCAGGTCGCCCAGGCCGATCTCTCGCAGGTCGTAGCGCAGGTATGGGCATTCGATCTCGTAGCCCGCGTAGAAGATGGCATCGGCGCCGGATTCCCGGATCGCTGCCACCTCATCCGGGTAGTAGACCGGGGCGCCTGTGGTGGCATCCGGTGCCGGGTTTGGTGGCCCTATCGGTATCTGGCGTTGCAAGGCCACCTCGGCGCCCAGCTCCTCCAGCTCGGAGGCCACCGCTTCGGCCAGATCGATGCCGTAAGGCTCGTCGTTATGGAGCACGGCCACGCGGGTCGCGCCCAGGTTTTCCACCAGGAATCTGGCGTCCACTTCTGCCTGTACCGCGTCATTGGCGTTGATCCTGAAGAAGTTGGTGTATCCCTGCTGGGTCAGGGATACCTGACTTGCAGTGGGAGTGATGACGACCAGCGGCAACTGGGCGTATACCTCCAGGGCGGCCTCGGTTTGGCCGCTGTTATAGTGGCCGATCACGGCCAGTACGCGGTCGCCGGCCTGGATGCGCTCCGCGACCTGCTGTGCGACTTCCACGGCCACATCCGAGTCGCTTTCATCGTCGAGGGGGATCACATTTATCCTGTAGCCCAGTAGCCCGCCTGCCCGGTTGATCTCCTCGGCGGCCAGGCGGACCCCTCCGACCACAGTCTGGCCGCCATTAGCCTGGAAGCCGGAAAGCGGGGCTGCAGCGAAGACGATGACGTCGCCTTTGGTAGGCGCCGCAGCTCTGCCACATCCTGCCGCTGCGAGCACCAAGACCAGAATCGGTAGAACATACCGCAACCGGAGCATCCGTCTTTTCCTCCCACAAGCATTCAATCGTCCAGGGTGCAGAATATCATACAGACTGCATGGCGTCAAAACCATTTGCCATACGGGATTAGAGGGTATATATTGTTGCACAAATTGTGCCAATTTATTATGAGTCGGCCCGTCGAATGGGGGGTTCCCTGTGGAAATAGCCGAAGAGAGAAGGGGATTCCGTATCTCCATCGGCACTAAATTGGCGACATTGTTCTTGGTATTGGCAATAGTGCCGATGTCTGCCACCGCTTACTACAACCTCACCCGAAGCCAGGAAGAGGTGGCCCGATTCGCAGAGGAGAACCTGCTTGTCCTTTCCTATAGTGTTGCCAGTGAGATAGACCAACTGCTTATCGAAAACCAGCGCACCTCCGCAACCCTGGCCGGCGAACCGCTGGTGGTGCAGTTCCTTTCCGCCACCGAGGAGGAGCGTCGGGAACTGGAGCCGGAGATACTCCAAACACTGCAAAACTTCGCCGATACCCACCCGGATTACGATGCGCCTGGCCTTCTGGACGCCAATGGCATCGTCGTGGCTTCGCTGATAGATGAGCTTGTGGGGCGTGACCGCTCGTTCCGTGACTACTTCATCGCCTCGATTCAGGGGCAACCTTATGTATCGGACATCTTGGTTGGCCGTGCAACCGGTAGACCCGGTGTCTTTTTGACTAATCCCGTCATCACGCCGGATGGCGAGATCGTTGGAATTGACATAATCTGGCTAAAGGGCGATACGATATGGCAGATCATAGACGGCGTGTCGGTCGGGGAAGAGGGGCTGGCGTACCTGGTGGATCAGGATGGGGTGATAATCGCTCATCCTGATCGCGACCTGCTGTATCACAGTTTGGGGACTCTGCCGCCCGGTGCAGTCGAAACCATCGCCGAGACCATCCGCTTTGGCACCCTGGAGGATACCGATACCCCCCTCATACCCGAAAGCCTGGGTATGGACGATCTGGCCGAGGAGCTGATGGCCGGACTCCGGAGCGGTACCTATCGCTACTACTCCCCGCTGGATAACCGTTACCACGTCGTCGGCTATACCAGATTGCAGACTCAGCCCTGGGCTGTGGTGGTCGATCTGCCGGAGGCCCAGTTCCTGGCGCCGATGGATAAGCTCGAAACCCTTGCCTGGATCAGTGTGGGATTGGTCGCGGTTCTGGCGCTGGCGATCTCGGTGCTGCTTGCCAGGGGCATCACCCGCCCGATCCGCAAACTGGCTCAGGCAGCGGTCGCGGTCGAAAACGACCAGCCATTTGAGCCGGGTGATATAAGCGACGTAACATCCGGCCACGACGAGATCGCACATCTGGGTCGCGTTTTCGGCGACATGGTGGTGGCCTTGCGCAGGCGTATGGAGGAACTCCGCACAGTCTACGAGATCGGCCAGGATATAACAGCCGCACTCGGCGTCGACGAGACTTTGCAGGCCATTCTAGACCGGGTGAGGGACGTAATCCCATACGACGCCGCCGAGATCACCCTCTTCGACCGTAGCCAAAACGCATTGGTCGTCGCGGCGTGGAGCGGTGGCGAGGGCATCGACGATACGCGCGGGAAGGTGTGTGGCCTGGGCAAGGGCTTTGCCGGCATGATCGGACGCGAAAAGCAAAGTGTGCTGATCGAAGATGCCGATAAGACCGAGATCGAGGCCGTTGAGCAGCTTGCGAAGGACGTGAAGGCCAGGTCGCTCTTGGGCGTTCCCCTCATGATCCGTGACCGCCTGGTGGGCACTATGGAGCTTTTCGGCGGCGAACCGGGCGCTTTTGACGAGGACGATAAACGGCTGCTGGAAACCATATCGCCGCAGGCAGCCATCGCCATTGAGAAGGCCCAACAGGTACGCGAGCGCGAACAGGAACTGAGGAACCAGATCGAGGAGCTGCGGATCGAGATCGATCACGTCAAAAAGGAACGCCAGGTTAAAGCCATCGCCGAAACCGACTACTTCAAACACCTGAAGGAGCGCGCTGCCGAATTGCGCCGACGGGCGAAACGTAAGTCGGCCCAGGGAGAGAATAAGGGGTGAGATGGTCGCAGCCTGGCTCAGGAAGCTCCTCAACATCCGTCCGGGCGAGGGGCGTAGGACTATATTACTTTACGGCCTCTACTTCATCCTGGTGCTGGGGTCGGTATGGGGTGAGTCGGCGGCAGAAGCGCTCTTCATCGAACGGGTAGGCCTGGATTCCTTCTCTATCCTGTTTATAGCCGAGGCTGCTTTCACCTTGCTGGCCACGCTGGTCTACACCGCCTTCGTTGACCGTGTGGCAAACGCCCGGCTACTGGCTGCCATCTGCGTGGTGTTATTCATCGCGTTGGGCGCGGCTGCCTTCCTGATGGCCCCTGGATTGCCGGTTGCCTTCTTCCTCTTCTACCTGGTCGGGCGGGCATCTCGCGTCATCTTCACCGTTCACGTCTGGACGTACATAGGCGATTTTTACGATACGCGGGCGGCCAGGCGAATATTCCCCATTATAGGCTCCGCAGGGCGTATATCCGGCTTCCTGGGCGGACTGGCGTTCCCGTTCGTGGTGGGCGCGGCCCATGCCGAGAATATCCCCTACATATGGATGGGATTGCTGGTGGTGGCCACGTGGATGGCGTTGTTCATACCCAGGCATGTTGGGATAGAGCCGCCAAGTATGGGGAGGCCGGTCGGCGTGCTGGAAAATTTCCGTGGTGGCTGGAAAGCCATCCGTAGCTCGCGCCTTTTGCGCCTGCTGGCCGTCAGCGCCACAGCTATGACTACTTTATTGGCGCTGATCGGCTTCCAGGCGAACTACGTCTTTTTCCAGACCTATCGCAGTGCCGATGAGCTGGCCGGCCTGTTCGGACTCTTGACCGGTGTGGCCAACGCGATAGCGCTTCCCTTCCAACTGTTCCTGCTTTCCAGGT
>JALXEW010000203.1 GCA_027069285.1 Ardenticatenia bacterium
CATATGCGCCGGGCGGCTACTATGGCACTCCTCTGGAGCGCATCCTGCCGGTCGAGATGCTGATCCACGATCAGGAACGGGTGCCGCAGATGACTATCCTCTTCGTCATAGACCGATCCGGCAGCATGGGCCTGGTCGGCCCAAGCGGATATGCCAACATCGAGCTTGCCAAAGAGGCCGTGATCCGCTCGCTGGATATGCTCACGCCTCTGGATCGCGTCGGGGTGATCGCGTTCGATACGTCTCCGAGCTGGGTCGTCCCGCTCCGCCAGGCCGACGATATTGCGGACATCGCCGGCATGGTGGCAACGCTGCGATCCGGGGGTGGGACGAGCATCTACGCCGGATTGGCCGAGGCGGCTGATGCCCTCCCAGACGACCCGTCCAGGTTGCGTCACATAGTCCTGCTGACCGATGGTGGCTCTGATCCGCGCGGGATCGAAGAGATGATCGGCGATCTGTATCGGCGGTATAATATCACCACGTCCGTGGTCGCGATCGGCGAGCAATACGCGATCTTCCTGGAGCGCGTGGCACGGGCCGGCGGGGGCCGTTTCCACTGGGCCTACGATGTGAGCACGATCCCAAGCATCTTCACCCAGGAGACGGCAATGGCCCGCAGGTCTTACATCGTTGAGGATGAGTTCTACCCCCGCCGACGGGCGCAAAGTCCGATCCTGGAGGACGTCGAGGGCATCCCCCCGTTGCGCGGCTACGTGGCGACCGATCCCAAAGACGCGGCCCGTGTGATCCTGGTGGGCGGCGAATTTGACGACCCGATACTGGCCGAATGGCAATACGGACTCGGCAGGGCTATTGCCTGGACTTCGGATGCCGGCGGGCGTTGGGCTGCCGATTGGGTCGGGTGGGACGGATTCGCGGGTTTTTGGGGCCGGATCGTGCGGCGCGCCGTCACCGAGGGGCTGAATCGCACCTCGGAAATCTCCGTCGAATTGCGCGGCGCGGATGCGACGATCACATTGCTCGCACAGGATTTGACCGGTGGATACATCAACGGCCTGGACGCGACGGCAACCGTGATCACCCCGGAGATGGAGACGTTGACCGTGCCGCTCCGTCAGACCGCCCCAGGGCGGTACGAGGGGGAATTCACCCCGGATGTGGAAGGCGTCTACATGATCCGGGTTGTGGGCAGCTCGCCGGATGGAGCCGATGTCCCTGCGGTGGCGCAGACCACCGGATGGGCGATGAGCTACTCACCGGAGTACGTCCTGCGCGATTATGACCCGCGCATGTTGGCCCGGATCGCTGCCATGACAGGTGGTTCCGAACTGGAAACGCCGGATGCTGCCTTTAGGCATGACTTCCCGGCCCAGGAAGCCATCTCACCGATATGGCCCTGGTTATTACTTGCGGCCACCTTGCTATGGCCTCTGGACGTGGGCGTGCGGCGGTTGGTGATCACGGCTGAAGAAGTGCGCAGGCTGCGGCGCTCGGTGGCGGAGCGTATTGGCTTGCGGCGCCGTGCCGCTGAGGGGATGCCTGTGCCCGCTTCGGCGCCACATCTAAGCCGACTGAAGGCCGTCAAACGCCGGGTTTTAATGGAAAGGGATGTATCACCACCGCAGAAGCAACCGGTTGCTGAGCCGGACATCCAGTCTACCGAAGCTACGCCCACGCCGGCGGAATCGGCTTATGCGCCCAAACCGGAGCCACCCCCGGTGCCCGGAGATTCCCGACGTGGGGCCGGGGGTGGTGATACCCTCTCTCGCCTCCTGGAGATCAAGAAAAGGCGGCGGAGGTGACCAGGGGTGCCGGGCTATAGCGGCAGGCCCATCCACTTAAAGACGCCGATCAGCTTCACCCCCACGTACACGTATAGCAGTGCCAGCAGGAACTTAAGCCGCTTCGGTGAAAGCTTGTGGGCCACATTGGCGCCAACCTGTGCCATTGGGATGCTGGCGATGGCCAGCGCCAGCCACGCCACCAGGTTCAGGTACCCGACGTTGAAGTCCGGCAGCCCCTGGGCCTGACGGATTATCCCCAGGGTGACGAACGTAAGTGCCCCGATCCCGGAGCCGATCACCATAGTAGCCTGGGAAACCGCGACCGAGACATGGATCGGCATACCCAGAACGGTATTGAGGGACGGGACGTACACCAATCCGCCCCCGATTCCCAGGAAATGCGCTATGAACCCGCCGATTCCGCCTGTGGCCCAGAACTTCGGTCGTGTCTTCTCAACGTCGGGCATTTCCTCAACTTTGACCGGCTTTGCCGTCATAAAGCGCCATGCGCCGATCAAACAGAGGATACCGAAGAGTATCCTGAGCACATCTCCCGGCACGAATACCGCCACTCCCGATCCGAGCAACGAGCCGATTCCGACCGGGATCGCATAATTGAGGTAATGTTTCCAGGGGAAGTCCAATTTCTTGGAGTGACGCCAGGCGCCGCTCAGGGCGGTTGGGACTACCACGGCCATGTTCGTGCAAAGCGCCACCTTCATCGCCGTGTCGGTCGGCACGCCCATGCCTTTGAACAGGAAAAACATAGTCGGCACCATCAGGAAACAGCCGCCCACTCCGAATAGGCCGTTCACGAACCCGACGGCTGCACCGGCGATAAGCAGAACGATCACGAAAGTTGCGTCCATGTGATTCACCTCCGTTCCGAGCAAGGGGATTCACTCAAAGTCCCGGTGCACTTGGGGCATCTGCATTGTTCTGGCCTGTGGCGCTCATCGGCTTTGCCCAGATATTCTTCCAGGAGCGGCAGCACGGCGGGATCGGTCAGCTTGTAGAACACGTTCAGCCCCTCGCGGCAAGCCGCCACCAGGCCGGCAGCTCGCAGGATCATGAGCTGTTGCGAGATGTAGGCCTGGCGCTTACCGGTCACCGCCGAGATATGGCATACGCACTCATCGCCGCGCCTGAGAATATCCAGGATTTGCAGCCTGGTCGGGTGCGCCAGGACTTTGCACAGTCTTGCCAGTTCCCTGTAAGCTTGTTGAGTGTCCATATTCAATATTCCGAATACTGAATGTAGTATATCCCCCCTCGGAACGAGGTGAAAAATGTCACAAATCACATCATCGCGGGACGAAAGGCACGGCTTCTGACCACAGTCGCGGTCACAAAGCCTGCCAGGATTCCAGCAACGCTGCCAGATTCTCGAAGATGTAATCCGGCCTCACATCCGATCCGGCCAGTTTCTCCCGCGTGGTGACGCCGGAAAGCACCAGTGCCGACTTCAACCCCGCCTCCACGGCGCCGAGTATATCCGTTTCCAGTCGGTCGCCGATCATTAAAGTCTCGTCCGCTCGGGTTCCAAGCCGCTCCAGTGCCATCTCGAACATCGTCCGACCGGGCTTGCCGATGATCAGCGGACTCCGCTCACTTGCCGCCTCGATCCCGGCCAGGATAGCTCCGGTGCCCGGCTCGATCCCGTTCGGCGTGGGGAAAGTCCGATCCGGATTGGTGCCTATGAACTCCGCCCCGGCCCGGATCAGGCGGTTGGCCGTGACCAGCTTCTGGAACGTGAAATCGCCATCCTTGCCGACTACAACAGCCGCCACATCCCTATCCGCCAGCTTGAAGCCATATTCGCGCAAAGTCTCGGTCAGCCCCTCCTCGCCGATCACGTAGAGGCGGGCGCCATTGGGGTATCGCTCCCGCAGGTACAGCGCGGTTGCCACTGATGATGTTAGAACCTGCTCCGGCCCGATTTCGATGCCGATCCCGCGCAACATCTCCACATAGCGGCGAACGGTGCGGGTGCTGTTATTCGTCGCCATGAGGAAGGGTATCCCACGGCTGCGCAAGAAATCAAAGAACTCCGGCACGCCGGGAAGCGGTTGCCCATCGCGCCAGACCACCCCGTCCAGGTCTGTGACCACCCCGCGTATGGATGCCAGGTTCACGAGTCTTCCCCTCGAGGTGCGGTCAGTTTATATCCCACGCCCCAGACCGTTTCGATCTCCACGGCGCTGTGTGCCAGCTTCTTGCGCAGCTGCGCCACATGCACGTCCACGGTGCGCGTCTGGCCGTAGAAATCGTATCCCCAGGCCAGCTCCAGCAACTTCTCGCGACTGAGCACGATCCCGGCATTTTGGGCCAGCGTCAGCAGGAGATCGAACTCCTTCATCCGCAACTCGACCGGCTCCCCCGCCACTGTGACCTCACGTCGGGCCGGATCGATCAGAATGTCGCCGATCCGTAGCGGGTGTGCCTCGGTAGAACGCCGTTCCACGCGCCTGAGAATGGCCTTGACGCGGGCGGTCAACTCACGGGGGTTGAACGGCTTTGTCATATAATCATCCGCGCCAAGCTCCAGCCCGACGATCTTATCAACGTCGTCATCGCGGGCGGTGAGCATGATGATCGGGATCTCCGCTATCGACTCATCTGGATCGGATCGAACCCGGCGGCAAACCTCCCAACCGTCCACCTCCGGCAGCATCAAGTCCAGCACGATCAGGGCGGGGCGGTTGCGGCGGATGCGTTCTAGGGCGCGTTGGCCGTCGGAGGCCGAGAGGACTCGGAACCCCTCGGCCTCCAGATACAACTTCGCCAGGTCCACTATATGCTGTTCGTCGTCAACCACTAATATCGTTTCGCCGGCCATCGTGATAATCTTTGTGCATCCCGCTAGCGTTCCGGGCCTTCCAGCACATGGGCCACAGCAGTTGCGCCCAGGCTTCCCAGGCCAAGTGTCACCCCAACCCTGGCGTCTCCCACCTGATTATCGCCCGCCTGCCCGCGCAATTGCAAGACCACCTCGACGATCTGATAGACTCCCGTCGCGCCGACCGGGTGCCCGCGACTTTTGAGGCCGCCGAAAGTCGAGATCGGCAGCTCCCCTTCCAGGCCGATTTTACCATTGACGGCCAGCTTCCAACCCTCGCCGCGTTCGGCGAATCCTCCTGCCTCGAGTTGCATCGCGCTTAGAACCGTGAACTCATCGTGCAACTCGAAAACGTCCACATCATTCGGCTCGACATTGGCCTGCTCGAACGCCCTGCCGAGTGCCAGGTTGGCCGCGTGCAGGAAGAGGGGGTCGGCGCGGTCGTGGAGTGGTAGCGCGTCGGTTGCGACTGCAGACCCGGCGATTCTGATCGGGCGCGGAACCGCGTCCTCGGCGCAATCGCTACTGCAGAGCACTACTGCCGCCGCCCCGTCTGCGTCCGGTGCCATATCGAACAGGCTGACCGGATCGCAAACCATAGGTGCCCGCGTGAATCGCTCCGGCTTGAGCAGATTCCGGTACATAGCGTATGGGTTCCTGCTGCCGTTTGCGTGTGCGTTGACGCTGAACCCGGCGAAATCCGCCAGATTCACCCCGTACTCGTGCATATAACGTCGCATCAGCAGCCCGGCCATAGCCGCCGGGGTGGCCCCCTGGATGCCCTCGTAATCCCCGTCCAGGGCCAGTGATCGGGCGCCCACGCGCCTGCTGCCTACCAGGTCGGTCATCTTCTCCACGCCGCAGACCAGGGCAAAATCGACGGCTCCGCTTGCCACTGCCAGATATGCCTGTCTGAACGCCAGCCCGCCGGAGGCCCCTTCCGCCTCCACGCGCGCGGCCTCGATCCCGCGCAGGCCAACGTAATCCGCGATCAGGGCGCCCAGGTGTTCCTGACGTGAAGTTTCCCCGCCGAACGCATTTGCCACAAATAAAGCGTCCACCCGGCTCCGACCGGCATCGTCCAGCGCGGCACGTATTGCCTCCAGCGCCAGCTCCCTCAGCGAGCGATCCCAATGTTCGCCGACCGGCGTCATTCCCACGCCGATGATACTCACATCTCGCATCGCCTCACCTCCGGTCAATCCAGCATCAGCTTGCCGCGCATACGGGTGTACATGGCGTAGTCTATCTCGGTGCGCCGGGCGATGTAATCGCGGGTTTTGGGTGCCAGATTCTGCCTTTCGGCTATTTTATCGGTTGCCACCAGGTCGAAGGCATCCGATCCGGCGCCGGAGCCATACGAGACCAGCAGGATACGGTCTCCGGGCTGTGCCTCGTCCAGGACCGCGCTCAGCCCGATCAGCGACGAGCCGGCGTAGACATTCCCGATCTCTCCGCTCAACAGCCCGATCTTGACCTGCTCCTCGCCGAAGCCGAGTGCCTTTGCCGCGCGTGCCGGGAACTTCACATTTGGCTGGTGGAATACGGCGAATCTGTAATCCCCGGCGGATGTGCCGATCTTCTCCATGAGCGTTTTTGCTGCCGAGATTATATGATGGAAATACGCCGGTTCCCCTGTAAAGCGCTCCCCGTGCGAGGGGTATACCTGATGCGCCCGGCGCCAGAAATCCGGCGTATCGGTCACGTAGGAGTATGAGGCCCGGATGACGGCCAGTGCATCCGCTGCCGGGCCGAGGATATACGCCGCACCGCCGGATGCGGCGGTATACTCCAGCGCGTCCCCAGGGCGGCCCTGGGCGGTATCCATGCCGATGATCATGACATAATCGGCCATCCCGGAGCCGACCAATCCGATCCCGGCCTCCATGGCCTCGGTGCCGGCCTTACACGCGAATTCCCAGTCACCTGCCAGTACGCCGGGGGTTGCGCCGATTGCCTCTGCCACGATGGTAGAGGACGGCTTGACCGCGTAAGGGTGCGATTCGCTCCCGATCCAAACTGCGCGCAGCAGACCCGGATCGATCTGGGCGCGGGCGAGCGCGTTACGTGCCGCCTCGATTGCCATCGTCACCACATCCTCGTCCAATCCGGCCACCGCCTTCTCTTTGATCGGACCCCCTGAGCCGCCGGTCCATATCCGTGCCACCTCACTTGCCGGCAGGCGGTAGCGTGGCACATAGGCGCCGTATCCGACTATGCCGACTTCCCGGATCGGTTTCATCGGCCCTCGATTCTCGTTATCGGACATATCCTCTCACTCCCTATCCGGCATGTATAGGGGCGGCTCATAAGGGCCGCCCCAGGGAAAAACAATACCCCCACATTGCTGCCAGAAGCTATCGGATGCTCCTATCAAAAACTATCAATTGCCGGATTCGTCCTCGCCGGCCAGCAACATCTTTATCCTGGCAGCGATCATATCCATTGCGACCGTGTTGAGGCCCCCCTCCGGTATGATCACATCCGCGTATCGCTTACTTGGCTCGACGAATTCCAGGTGCATCGGGCGCACGGTTTCGAGATATTGCCTTATTACCGATTCCATTGTGCGGCCTCGCTCCTGTATATCCCGTTGAAGCCGCCGGATGAACCTGATGTCCGGGTCGGTATCCACGAAAATCTTGACGTCCAGCAGCTCGCGTAACTCTGGCTCGGCGAAGATGAGGATACCCTCCACCAGGATGATGGGATGCGGCTCGACGCGCTGAGTCCGATTGGTGCGGGTATGCGTTGTGAAGTCGTAGATCGGTATCTCCGCCGGCTCGCCGCGCATCAACTGTCTGATGTGCTGGATCATCAACGATGTTTCCAGCGATGACGGGTGGTCGAAGTTGATCAGTGCCCTTTGTGCCGGGGGGAGGTCGCTCAGATCGCGATAGTAAGCGTCGTGTGGGATGACCGACATTTTGTCGGCGCCGACGCGCTCCAGGATCGCCTTTGCCACAGTTGTCTTGCCAGAACCGCTTCCGCCGGCCACCCCGATAGTCACCACACGTCTAGGCTTGCCCAATTTCACCCCTCCGGGCAGTCCCAGCGTTGCCATTATAGATTTTACACCCGATTCCGCTAGGCGTTCACCACTTCGCTGCGGCCCTTCAGGAACGGGATCTCGCCCTTTTCCCAGGCCACCAGCAGTGGCACCGCCGTGAAGATGCTGGAGTAGGTACCGCTTATCAAGCCGATCAGCATGATCCCGATGAACTGTTTGATACTCTCGCCGCCAAAGAGCAATATCGCCACCATCACGAAGATCGCGTTCAACTGGGTGCCCAGCGACCTGTGGATTGTCTCCAGCACGCTGCGGTTGACGATCACGTCATATGGCTCCCCTCGTCGCTTGCGGATGTTTTCTCGGATGCGGTCGAACATCACAATAGTATCCTGAACCGAGAAGCCGACGACGGTTAACATGGCCGTCAGGAACAGCGCGTCCACCTGCCATCCGAAGAGGATGCCCAGTATGGACATCACCCCCATTGTCACCAGCACATCGTGGAACATCGTCGCTATCGCACATGCCCCGTATCTGAAGGCATTGGGCACCTGGCGGAACGCCATCACGATAAAGCCCAGGATGATCACCGCCGCCACCAGTACCGCGATCACGGCAGCCGTGGTCACCTCCGTGCCGACCGCCGGGCTGACCCGGTTAATACGCTTGGTATCCGGATTTATCGGTGCTATGGATTCCTCCAGGTCGGCCAGGAGTTCCTGTTGGGTTTCCTCCTCGACCCATTCGGCGCGTATCTGCCATCGGTTCTCATCTGGGGCGCCCAGGCGCTGGATCGTCACATCGTCCAATCCGTGCCTGGCGAAGACCTCGCGGAGCGAATCCTCGTCGCTTGGCCCTTCAAATTGCAACTCGAACATGCTGCCGCCGCGAAAGTCGATGCCCAGCAGCACGGGACTGCCATATCTGGCCGTTGAGTAACCCATCGCGATCAGCCCGGCCAGAATGATGATCCCCGAAAACAGGAAGTAGTACTTGCGATACTCTATGATGCGGTAAAGCATGGCCTACACCCCCAGAAGCCAGCGGTGTTTTTCGATCTGCTCGCGGGTGAAATTGAGTATCAGCGCCAGGAAAGTCCTGGTTGCGATCACGGCGGTGAACAGGTTGATCACCAGGCCCAGGGCCAGGGTTATGGCGAACCCTCGCACCACCGATGCCCCGAACGTGCTCCCGAACAGGTACAACACCGCGCATATGATAATAGTCGAGAGGTTCGAGTCGCGGATCGAAGTCCACGCCCGCTCGAAGCCTGCCTTCACCGCGCCCTGCAGTGACCTACCGGCGCGTAACTCCTCTTTCATTCGTTCGAATATCAGGATGTTGCCGTCAACTGCCGTTCCTACCGAGATCAGGAAGCCGGTTATGGCCGGGAGTGTGAGCGTCACCGGCACCCACCGGAATACTGCGAAGTTGATCGCGGCGAAGACGAGCAGTGCCAGGTCGGCGGCGATGCCCGGAACGCGGTAGTAGATCAGCATGAAGAGCAGCACCGTGATCACGCCGATCACGCCCGCGCGGACGCTGCGTTCTATCGAGACTGCGCCCAGGGTCGGGCCTACCGTCTCGACCGATTCCACGCGCAGCGGCACTGGCAATGCGCCGTATCTCAACTGGATGACCAACTGCTCGGCGCTATCGCGTGTGAAGCTCCCGGTGATCATCCCTCGCACGTCTGTGATCGCCTCCCTGATGCGTGGTGCCGAGATCACCTCCCCGTCCAGCACGATCCCCAGGTACTGTTGCACGTGTGTGGATGTATATTCGCTGAATATCTGGTGGCCTTCCTCGTTTAGCTCGAAGCCGACCGCATATGAACTCAGCCCACGTGCCGGGTCCGGAGGGATCAGGTACGCCGATGCGAGGTGCGCGCCGGTCATAACGGTATGGTATACCCGGCCTGAGTATTCCTCCTCTCCCTCGCCTTCGGTGGGAGTTGGCTCGGCCTCGGTAGGTGTTGCTTCTTCCTCTGGGGTTGGGCTTTCGGATGGCGTGCCCTCAGTTGCCTCCGATTCCGGGGTTACGGTGCCCTCGGACTGAGCCTCCTCGGCCTGTTGCTGCAACTCCAGCCGGTAATCGGTCATCACCCGTGTCCCTATTTCCAGTGGGGTTGAGCCAAAGTTGACGAACTCCAGCAGGCCGGTTTCGCGGATCGTGGCGATTGCCATATCCGGGTCTTCGATCCCCGGCAGCTCGACGATGATACTATTGCTGCCCGGCTGCAACTGCACGATAGGCTCGGTCACGCCCAGGCCGTTGACGCGGTTTTCCACGATCCGGCGGGCGGTTTCCATATCCCCCGCGTCGACTTCTCCTGCGGGCATATCTGCCGCCAGCAGCACCCGTATCCCCCCGACCAGATCGAGGCCCAGCCTGGTCTCGATGGTCTTATCTATATCCGGTTCGCCGTCCCCATCGGTATCTATGTGTATGCCCGGGTTATCGGGCCAGATAATCCATAGGGATGCGGCGGTGATAACAACGATGATCGCAAGCCAGCGTAGATGTGTGGTCATAAGCAGCCCATCCTGGTCAAGAGATTTCGCGGTTTAGGCCATGACAAACCGGCCCCGGAGGGCCGGCGCCGAACGGCGGCATTATAACTCCCATGCATCGTTTACGGCAACCGGTCAGATGAAGCGCATAAACACCAAATTGCCCAACAACCTCCCCCTGCGTGTCAATCGGAGCCGTCCGTTTTTAAGTTCGAGCAGGCCCTGGGCGCGCAACTCGGCCACCTGGTTGCCGTAACGTTCCATCAGCGGGATTCCGAATCGGCGCTCGAACTCGTCCAGGCTCACCCCTTTGGCCGTCAGGCGCAGGCCCATCATCATCGTCTCGGCCATCTCCTGCTCGGCGCTTACGGTGTCGTATTCTGCCGTCGCGGGGGAGAGCGGGAATTGGCACTCATCGCCTTCCCCCATCAGCCGGATGAACTCGGCGGGGTGTTCGACGTTGCGATACCTGATCCCATCCGCGAATCCGTGTGCGCCTGCCCCGAACCCCAGATACGGCTCGTTACGCCAATACTGGATATTATGGCGGCACATATAGCCTGGGCGTGCCCAGTTAGATATTTCGTATTGCACGTATCCCGCTGCCGCCAGACGATCCATTGCCATCTCGTACATATCGGCCCCCAGGTCTTCATCCACGGGTGGGATCTCCCCGCTATCTATCCATCTGGCCATCGGTGTGCCCGGCTCCACCGTCAGGCTGTATAGTGAGAGATGGGCCGGGCGCAAACTCAGGGCATGGCTCAACGTATCTGCCCACGAGGTCAAAGTTTGTTCCGGTGCCCCGTATATCAAATCGAGGCCGATGTTATTGAAGCCCGCCATCCTGGCCCACTCCACCGCCTGAACCACTTGCGAGTAATTATGTCGGCGTGCGAAGAGCCTCAATTCGGTATCGTTAGAGCTTTGCATTCCCAGGCTCAGGCGGTTCACGCCGGCTGCCCGCCACTCGCGCAGTCGGATCGGCTCAACCGAATCGGGATTTGCCTCGATGGTCACCTCAACGTCTGGCGTCAGTTCAAAGGCGGCCTTGCAGGCTTCCATCAGGCGGGAGATGAGGGGTGGCTCCAGCAGGCTGGGCGTTCCGCCGCCGAAGTAGACCGTATGTGCCGGGCGGTGTTCGCTCCCGCCGACGATCTCGATCTGGCGTGCCACTGCCTCCACATAAGGCTCGATCAGGTGATCCAGCCCAACGTATGTGTTAAAGTCGCAGTAGCTGCACCTGCTGCGGCAGAACGGCACGTGTATATAGAGCGCCAGCGGCTTATCGATTCCTCGCATCTCTCAATCGATCCAGCAACTCCGCCAGGTCCCGGAAAACGTAGTCCGGTCTGAAGGGGCTATCGGCCAGGTCTGCGCGTTTAGTCTCGCCGCTCAGAACCAGGGCCGTCCTGATCGGGGCGGAGCGGCCCATTGCCACGTCGGTATACAGCCTATCGCCGACCATACATAGAGATTCTACCGGCAGGGCCATGCGTTCGGCTGCCATATCGACGATATGGCGGTTGGGTTTGCCGACGATCACGTCCGGTCTGCGACCGGTCGAGGCCTCGACGAATGCGATCATGGCGCCGATGTCCGGGATGAAGCCGCCGGGCACCGGGCAATTGAGGTCTGGGTGCGTGGCGATGTAGGGCAGTCCCGCCCGGACCAGATCGCAGAGCAGCGTCAACTTCGCGTAGTCGATCGTCTTATCGAAACCCAGCACCACATATTCCGGGTCGCGCATATCCAGGGTGAACCCATACTCGGCGAAATCCCGCTCCAACTCCGGCGTGCCGAAGAGGGCCACCCTGGCGCCTGGTGCCCGGTTGCGCAGGTATCTTGCCGTTGCCTCGCCGGATGTGAGGATGTCATCCGGTGCGGCATCTATCCCAAGGCGGTTGAGCTTTTCCGCGTAGGCGAACCGGTTCTTGGAAGAATTATTGGTCAGGAACTGCACCCCAAGCCCGGACTTATGGCAGTAGCCCAGGAACTCGGCGGCTCCCGGAAGCAAATGGTCGCCCAGGTAGAGGGTGCCGTCCATATCCAGCAGGAACCCGCGTATTCCGGCCAGTCCCCCGTCGTCCACGCCTATCCCTCTTCGGCCATCGTCAGGCCGGTCATCAGGCTACCTTGCAGCGCCAGCAAGACGATCAGTGGTGGGATAATGGCCGTGATCGTTCCGGCCATCAGCACCCCCCATCTGATGACCGCATCCGTGGCGATCAGCTGCTTGATCCCGATCTGAATCTGGCGGGTATCCAATGTATTCGCGACCAGCAACGGCCACAGGTACTGATTCCACATATAGATGAACTCGATCAGGAATAGCGCACCGATATTGGTCTTGGAAACCGGCACCAGGATGTGCACCAGGAAGCGGAGCGGGCCGGCCCCGTCAACGCGGGCAGCATCTGCCAGATCGGTCGGGACGGTGCGGAAGAATTGTTGGAACAACAGCACCCCGGTGGCACTGGCGAAAAACGGTATAGTCAGGCCCTGGAACGTGTTTATCCATCCGAATCCCGATAGCAGGTCATACGTTGGGACTATCCTGACCGGCAGCGGTAAGAGGTGCGTCAGCAGGATCAGGCCCATTATTATCCCGCCCCCTCTCACCCTGAAGTACACCAGGGCGAAGGCGGCCATGATGCTCAGGAAAATCTTCCCCAGCGCCACGGCCAGCGCCACGATCATAGTGTTGCGGATCAGGGTTGGCATATTAGCGCGTTCCCATGCGGCCTTGTAGTTTTCCCAAAAGGCCGTTCCGGGGATCAGATTCCCGATCCTGTAATATTCCTGTGGCGTCTGAGTGCTGAGGATGAAAGCATAGATTACCGGGAACAGCACGAGTGCTACCCCCATGATCATCAAGACGTGCATGATGGTCGGGGTTATGATCCTGGCCTTGATGGCCTGCCACCTGGCTCTACTATCGACCGCGATCATTGGTAAAAAGCCCTCCTGCCCACGGTTCTGAACTGGATGATGGTCAGCACTGCCACCAGCACGAGTAGGATGATGGATTGTGCCGCTGCGGAGCCTATCAAATTGGCATTCTCAAAGCCATCCTTGAAGAGCTTATAGATGAGCAGGTAAGTTGCCCGGCTGGGGCCGCCCTGGGTGGTGATGTCTATCAGGCCGAACGTCTGAAAGGCGGCATAAAGCGTATTCATAATGAGCAGGAACAGGATGGTAGGCGTCAGCAGCGGGAACGTCATCCGCCAGAACTTGATCCACTCGTTAGCTCCGTCCAGCGAGGCAGCCTCCAGCACATCCCTGGGGATGTTCTTAAGTCCGGCCAGGAAGAACACCACATTGTAGCCGAGTATCTTCCATGTGGCGGCGATGCTCACAAAGAGCAGCGCGTGGGTGGTATTGGTATTGCGGTTGAATTCTATCCCCAACTTTGACAAATTGTGGGTGAGCACCCCGATGGTCGGATCGGTCAGCAGCATCCAGATGATGCCGGCGATTGCCGGTGACAGGGCGTAGGGCCAGATGAGCAGGGTGCGGTAAATCCCAAAGCCCCTCAGCGGCTGGCTGGCGCCAACTGCCAGGAGCAGACTCAGCGCCAGGCCTACCACCACTACGAATATCGTGAAGACCGCCGTGACCCATAGCGAGTGCAGATACTCCTCGGATCGGAAGAGCCTGGCGAAATTATCCAGCCCCACGTAGAGCCTGCGTCCGCTGAATGCGTGGACGCGGTAGAAGCTCAGCTGGAGGCTCTGGATAGCCGGCACTACGAAGAAGATGATGACGACTATGATGGTCGGTGCCAGCAGCAGGTAGGGCAGCACCCTGTCGGAGAAGACCTGTGTTCTGACGCTCATGATCCTCCTCTCGCGAACGTGAATAGTGTCGCATACGTGGCTGGCGCGGGAGTTTAATCCCGCGCCAGCGATTATACTCGATCTATGGGGCCGATTCTCATTCTCCCTCGCCGATCAAGGCGGCGTAGTCCTCCAGAATCTGATTGGCCTCCTCGGTTGCCGCGTCCAGCGCCTCCTGTGGGTCCATCCCGTTGACGATGATGTTCTCAAACGCGGTATCCTCGATGTCGCGGATGGTCACAAAGTCTCCCAGCAGGGCGCCGCGTGCGGCGGGGGTGTCATTGCCGGAGAGGATCTGCTGGAAGGCGGTGAAGAAATTGGGATTCTCCTCGAACCAGCCCATGGCCTCCAGCTCGTCCACGGCGGCCTTAGTGGCGGGGAAGTACCCGGTATTCTGGTGCCAGTAGACGGCCTGCTCGGTTTCGGAAAGGAACTGGAAGAAGCTCCAGACCGCGTCGTAATCCTCAGCCGGGTGTCCCTGCATCGTCCACAGACAGCCGCCGCCGATGACGTTATTGCCCTGGCGGCCACCGTACTCCTCCAGCACCGGCAGGAATGCGGTGCCCAGGTCGAACTCGACCGAGCGCTGGATGCCGCCCAGGCTGGACGTGCTCTGGATGAGCATCGCGAACTCGCCGGCGACGAACGGGTCATTGGCGCGGTACTCGCGGCCTCCGTAGATCAACAGTCCGTCCTGTGCCCATCGCTGCCACTGGGTCATCACCTCGACGCCGAAATCGCTGTTGAAGTAGACCTCGGTTGCCAGCCCGTCACGTCCGTTGCTGTTATTGGCGAGGAACTGGTCGTGGATGGCGAACATCTGCTCGAATATCCACGCCGGCCATCCGAACGCGATCACCCCGTTGGCGGCGCCGGATTCGAGGATTTGCTGGCCCATCTCGTAAAGCTCGGCGAAAGTGGTCGGCGGAGAGTCTGGATCCAGCCCGGCCTCGCGGAAGATGTCCTTGTTATAGTAGAGCATGGCCGTCGAGCTGTTAAACGGCATACACCACAGCTGGCCGTCGATAGTGTAGTAATTCAGGATCGGATCGACGAAGATCGAGGGGTCCAGCTCGCCGTTGCTGACCTCCATGACCGGCACGATGGCGCCGGAGTCCAGCATGGTGCGGGTGCCGACCTCGTAAACCTGGACGATGTGGGGGGCTTCGCCGGCGCGGTATGCCGCGATTGCCGCAGTCAATGTCTCGGCGTAGCTGCCTTTGAACTCGGCGGTGATATGTGCGTTCTCGTGGGTTTCGTTGAAGCGGTCGACCAATGCCTGGACTACCTCACCTCGGCTGCCGCTCATGGCGTGCCAGAAAGTGATCTCGACCGGTTCGTCCTGGGCGACCGCTTGCGAGATCGG
>JALXEW010000204.1 GCA_027069285.1 Ardenticatenia bacterium
GATCTCGCGCAGATCTTCCGGCCTCAGCCGCGCGGCCTCCTCCCCCCGTGCCCACAGGTCGTCCACGTACAAACGCACCAGCAACGGGTCGCCGCCGCTCAAGCGGTGCAGTTCGGCGGTCAGGTCTACGTCGTGCGCCAGTTGGTCGAGCGGGACGCCCATCCGCTCCAGCACGTCGGCCACGCCCTGGCGGGTGAGCGGATCCAGGTCGAGGGTGCGGGCCAGGCCGGGGCGATCCCAGCCCAGGCGGCGTAGCCAGGGGCCGGCGTCGGTCTCGCTGGCGCGGTAACGGGCCGCCAGCACCACACGCAACCCCGGCGGCGGGTCAAGGGGGAAAAGGTCGGGGCCGGGTTCCCAGTCGGCGGCCTCGTCCACCCCGTCCAGCACCACCAGCAGGCGATGGCCATCGGGGAGCGGGCGGGACAGGTAGGCGCTCACCATCCCCCGCCATATGTCGGCGGAGGTGGCGATGCTGGCGGGCACATCCTCACCGTGCAGGTGGGCCAGACGGGCCGCCAGGGCCGCAAAGACGGTCGAGGCCAGGTTGGTGTTGAAGCGGATACTGACGGGGACAAAGACCACCGCCGGGGGGTTCTCGGCGGTCTGGACCCGTTCCAGCCAGCGCACCAGCAGGGCCGATTTGCCCCGTCCGGCAGGGGCGGCCAGGAGCAGGTAGTGGGGCGCGTCCGCGTCGGCCAGCCAACGGTCCAACTCTGCCAGCACCTCATCCCGTCCGCCAAAGGGGACGGGCTTTTCGGGCGTGCCGGTGTACTCGACGACAAAGTTGCGGATGCGCGTGGCATAGTCGGTGGGCAGGAGGGTGATGCCCTGGACGATGTTGTGGTCGCCGGTGATGAGGATGCTGCCGCCGGCATTCCCGCTGATGGAGATGCTGCGTTTGCCGCCCATCTCAGCGCTCGACTTTGTTCCGATTTCCCGTGATGATGGTGCTGCCGCCGGCATCGCCGCCGATGGCGACGGAGCGGTCGCCGTTGGCGGTGGCTACGTCCTGCAGCACCCCTTGTGCAACAAGTTGTGTCTCTACTTTGGGGGGCAGTGCTTGAGTGTCCACTCTTCATTCTCCCTCCAGTATGTAGCGCAGAAATTCTAAAGCGACCTGCCGACGTTCGTCTGGCGACAGGGGGCGGCCAGAGATGGCCATCGTGGATTTGAAATGCTCCAGCAGCCGCCGGCCCTGTTTGGAAAGCGGCACCTGCCGGAAGCGATAGGCCGACCGCTCATCACGACCGAGGTTCATGCTGACTTCCACCGCCTGCTCCGCTTCGACGCTTAGCCCGAACAGTTCCCGCTCGACCTCGGCTTTGGCCTCCTGCAGGTAGGTGCGGAAGGTTTCCTCGCTGCGGTCATTCCAGTCTCTGGGCGACTGGCCGATGATTTTGCGGGCCAGCGTGTCCCAGAACTGGCCGGGAGGGGCCTCCGTCCGCAACATCGAGGCCAGCCCCTCGGCGCGTGGGTCGCTGAAGCGGAACTCGGCCAGGGAATGCGAGCTGCGTGCCTGCAACCCCTCGCCCCAATAACGCAGAGCCGAACGCCCGTCCACACAGGGCGGTGTGGCATTGGGAGCAAACAGTTCGACGGCAAATGTATCCAGCCGGCGCAGCAGGTGCTGGTAGACGATCTCCAGTTCGTCCATCAGTTGCTCCAGACTGCGGCGCAATCGCTCCGCGTCTACTACCTCCGGTCGTGCCGTTTCGCCCAGCAGGAGTTTCGGCAACTCGTGGAATAGAACCGGTGATGGGTCGCGGACGGCCCGATCAATCAGGGTGCGGAACCGTTGGGCTTTTTCGGAGACGGTTCGGGTATCGCGGGCGTAGCGGGGCAGGGCTTGCAACCAGCGGATCATTCCCAGCGACAGGTAGCGCAATGGCTGGTACAGTTTTTCCTCCGCCCGCACCAGGCCGTATCCGCCGGCCTCGCTATCCGTGCCGACGAATTTGGCCTCAAGCAAATCCCACATCGCTTGTTGCAGGGCGTCTTCCGGCCCGACTTCCAGCGAAAAGGCCTCTGGCTCCCGGCACAAAGTGGTAAACGTAGCGCCGGTGATGGGCAGGACGGGTTTGCCGTGGCGGCGGATGGTGGTCACCCGCAGGTGAGGCCGAATGGCGGCGGCGATCAGCAGGGGCAGCACGCCTCGACGCAGACCATACGGCGGGGATTGAAGCGCATCGAGCAGGTCGGAGAAGGGTTGGGGATCACCTTTCGCCTTTTGGATGAAGCCTTCAATTTCATTCCAGACTGCCGCCAGCCGGGGTTCCGATGGACGGACAAGGGCCATCCCGGCATTAGTCTCGGTCAGAAGGCCGGGAGCTTTGAGAATGGTTTCCATGATGAGCCAGTCGGAGCCGTGGCCGGTAATGCCCAGGTTGGATGGAAGAGGGTCGGCCAAGAGACCGTCTATCACTCGCTCGGCAGCGCGCACCTGCTGGCCCGATGGGTTGCGAACGTTGAGCATTTCGTTGCGTAATACCGGTGTCTTCGGGTAAAGCTGCTCACAGATGTCGGAGAGTAGACGTGTTACCCGGCCCCGGCTGTCCACCGGGAAGCGTGTCCAGGGTTGGCCACGGTAGTACCAGTCAGCGCCGCCCTGGTGCGGGTCTAGCAGGGGCGACAGAGCACGGCGCAAGCGAGTGGAGGCATCCTCGATGTAGAAATCGAGTTCGGCCTCAATCCGCTCATCCTGCTCTTTGAAGGCCGGGTCGTTTTTCAAGTCGGTCAGTGCCAGCAGTTCGCGTAACGGCTCCTCGTAGAGAAGGGGACGGTGAGGGATAACGAAAAGAACGCGCGGATTCTCCGTGCCGGAAGCGGCGGCGCGGGCCATCTCCAATTCTGCTGCGTTCTGCGCCAGAACGTAGACAATGAGGCCATCGGCGTGATCCTGCTCCTTCAGAGGCTTTTCCCAGTCCACATCCGCCAGGTCACGGGGAAAGTAGTAAGCGCTGTGAAAGTAGCGGGTCATCCCGTGCTGCTGGTTGTATCGCCGGGCACGGTAGAAGTCAGGAGGGAGGGTCTTCTCTAAGAAGCGGCGTAGTTGGGCAGCCGACGGCGGGCGGCGGTCCAGGCGGGCCTGTACTTCGGCTTCGATGTCCACGCTGCTGCCGAGGCTGAACTGCCAGGTGTCGTCGCTGCGGTTGCGCAGGACAACCTTGCGACGGGCGAGATGGCGCAAAACGGCCTCTGTAGTCTCGATGTCTTCCCCCAGCGCAAAGGATAGTGTTGAGGTGGTGGGCTGCAGAAAGCTATCCGCAACGGCCTGGATGACGGCCAGGGACTTGACGAGCTGCTGAGACAGGTCATCCCCCGCCGGGACTTTCTTCAGGGCGTAATCGGCCATCCTCCACAAGGTGTGTAGACCGCCCGGCCCCACGTTGGCTCGCATTGCCTCGGCAAAGTAATCGTACAGCGCATCCGGGCGCACCCAGCGGGCGGGGCCGTTTAGGGAGATGGTCGCCAGGTGATCCGACAGCGTTCCTGGTTCATCGGAGGCCAGGAATGTGAAAAGGGTGCGTTCGTTTTGCGCCACCCGGTTCGAGAGACGGGGCAGCGCGTAGACGGTCAGGGGGTGCAGGGGGTAGGCGCCGATGACGATCTTCTGCCAGATCTGCGCCTCATCTAGAGTGGGGAACAGGCGATGTTCTATGACTTGCCCCAGCATCTGGTTGAATTGCTCACGGCGGGCGTCAAGATAGGCTTGCCATTCGGTGGCGTCGGTCGTGGTCAATGCCTCGGTGATGAGACGATACGAAACCAGCGGGTCGCTGGAAACGTCATAAGGGACAAACCGTTCGGCGATGCGCGCCCACTCTTTTTCGTAGTCGGCAGGTAACCCCAGAGCGTAGCCGCTGATGACTTTGTGGGTGATGAGGACAAAGTGGATTTGTGCCTCACCAGAGTGATTGGCAAACTCGGCAAACTCTTGCAGCAGGGCCGCCTCCCTGCCAAACGGCTCCCCGGCGCGGGCCTCCAGAAAGCGACCAAACTCATCCCACAGGATGACAACCCCCTCGTAGTCGGTTTCCGCCCGCAGGGTGGCAACGGTTTCCTGATATGCATCCACCACCGACTGGCCGTAGTGATTGTTGAAAGTGGCACCGGCGGTCAACTGAGGGTAGAGGTGAATGAAGGTGTCGTAAGCGGCATTGTCGCCGACTTCCAGGCCGTGTCGCAAATCGGCCACACTGCGCAGGCGAGTGGTTCCCCTCCACTGACCGGTACGCAGCAAATCATCCAGCCGCTCGTATGTCTCCGGGAAACGGTGCTGCCACATCTCGATGGTTTCTAACGCGGCACGGTAGTGAGTCCGAGGGCGAATGTCGCCCAGGCCTGCCTGCAACAAGGCCCTGGTCAATCCCCGAAGAAGGGTCGAACTCAGGTCTCCCTCATCTCCGGAGAGAATAACCGGTAGCAAACGTGGGCCGGCGCGCAACTGTTCCTCAACCAGGGCGGCGGTTTCCGGGGCCAGATCGCGTAACCGTTCCACCACAACGGACAGCGCCTCTTTTGCTGCCGGGGCGCGAGATAACATCGCCGCCAACACCACGGCCAGCAGCGACTTGCCGGAGCCATATGGGCCGTACAACAACGTGGCCCGGTGCCCTGAATC
>JALXEW010000205.1:0-12185 GCA_027069285.1 Ardenticatenia bacterium
ATTTGGAGCTTTCGGCTGACAACACCTTTTATGAGCGTTTCACATCGGCCCTCTTCCTGCCGCATACCGACTTGAGCAGGTTCCCGTCGGTTGTCAAGGCATTGGAGCTATCCGGGGCCAGGTAGCTTTCGATAGATCGGGGACATCGGATTCACGGCGTAGTGCCCTGCGAGATGACAGTTGCCCCTCGTGGGGCACTACCTCGGCGTACTATATGTGGAGAGCAGATCATGTGATATAATTACCCCTAATGAGAAATAAGGGGTTGTTGTCCTGTGGGGCGGTGACTGCGGTGGAGGATAAGTGTAAACGCCTGTTGGGTGCGCTTTCGGATTACGTTGACGGCGAGGCCGAGGAAGCCATCTGCGCCGAGATCGAACGCCATTTAGCCGAGTGTGAGAATTGCCGCATAGTTGTTGATACACTCTCCAAAACGGTTTACCTCTATCGGCACCTGGAGCCTGCCCCGCTTCCCGCTGCCGTGCGGGTGAGGCTTTTCAAACGCCTCAATCTGGAAGAGTACATCTAGCGCAAAATCGGAGAGGAGGGTTGAATATAGCGCCGGAATCCCCCATTCCGGTTGCGTGGCCATCTTTGCCGGCATATGCGAAGGCCGCGCGACTATATAAATTTTGTAAAAATCGTCGGATCGGCCCAAAAACATGCAACCAATGCCGGGCCGATGCATCAAACTATATAGACCGGCAACGCCGGTTCAATTTACGTTACGGGAGGGAGATGACCCATGCCTTTGATGGATGAGAAAACAAGAAATGACGTGAAGGAAATCCTGGCCGATTTGACCGGCCCGGTGAAGCTGGTAGTTTTCACCACCAGAGACCCAAGCTGCAGGTATTGCAACGAGACGCGGATGATTTCGGAAGAGGTTGCGGAGCTTTCGGATAAAATTTCGGTCGAAGTATACGATAGGGACGACCACCCAGACATGGTGGAGCGGTACCGGATTGACAAGTTCCCGGCCACCGCGATCCTGGGTGAGAACGACCGTGATTACGATATACGCTTCTTTGGGATCCCATCTGGCTACGAGTTCTCGACCCTGCTTGAGGACATAAAACTGGTATCTGGCGGCAAGGTGGAACTCATGCCGGAAACTCAGGAGTTCCTGGATTCGCTGACCGAGCCGCTGAAGCTGGAAGTATTCGTCACGCCCACGTGCCCATACTGCCCACGGTCGGTATTCCTGGCCCACAGGCTGGCGATGGCATCCGATAAAGTCATCGGGCACATGATCGAAGCGACCGAGTTCCCGGAGCTGAGCACATCCTTCCAGGTGATGGGCGTGCCGCGCACCATCATCAACGGCAACGCCTACCCGGTCGTGGAAGGGGCTATGCCGGAACAGATGTTGCTGCCCAAGCTTAAAGAGGCAGTGGAGCTTTCCGGCGTCAGCTGAGATCGCAATCGGAGGTGATGGTCACGATGGCGAAACCCAGGCGTAAGCAACCGAGAGTCATCATCTTCACCACTCCCACGTGCTCATTCTGCAAGGCGGCCAAACGGTACCTCCGTGCCAGGGGCATTCGCTTCAAGGACGTGGACGTGAGCCGTGATCCGGTGGCGGCGCGTGATATGGTACGTCGCAGCGGGCAGCAGGGGGTGCCGGTTATAGACATCGGCGGTAAGATAGTAGTCGGTTTCGACCGGAAACGCATAGACGAGCTTTTGAATCTCAACTAGGAGGGAGTGCTATGGGGATCACCATCGAACCGCTGGGTGCCCGTGTACTTGTCCGTCCGCTTGAAGGCGAAGAGAAAACATCCGGCGGCATTCTCCTGCCGGAGACCGCCCGTGAGAAGCCACAGCAAGGGATCATCGAGGCGGTCGGCGATGAGGAGGAGATGACCACCGACCTTAAAGTCGGCGACCGGGTGATCTTCCCCAAATACACGGGCACCGAAATCAAGCTGGACGGTGTTGACTACCTCATAATGGACGAAAGCGACATACTTGCGCGCATTAAAGAGTGACGCGGGCACCGGAATATTGATGTACGGGGCGGCTTCAGGGCCGCCCCGCCGATACCCGGCAGGCAAGGAGGCTTACGTTGAACGGGACGGCTCGTACCTCAATCATTTTGGAAGTTGACGAATCCAAATGCCATGCCTGTCGCAAATGTTTGGCTGGCAAAGTCTGCAAGGCCAATGCCTTCAAAGTATTCGATCCGGGCGAGGCGCCGTTCATCGATACCAGTCGGTGTTGGGGGTGCTTCCTGTGCATCCCGGCCTGTCCGTTTGACGCCATCGTCCGGCACGACTACTCCGGTGAGGACGATAACAACGGCTCCGACGAGCCGAAAACCGACGATTGAGACGGTATTGCCCTAGCGACGGAGCGTGTATCATGGCAGACGTGGAGTCCATCCGTGCCAGAATCGCGGAACTTGAGAGGGAGCTCGAGGAGCTTAAGGGCAGCGTCCCTGCCCATTCCGCGCTCCCTTCCCACATGATCCGCATAGAGGAATTAGAAGACGAGATCGAAGAGCTGAAACTAAAACTGAAGGAGGTAGAACGGGAGGACAATGGGGCTTAGTCTATCTTTGACACCGGGTGCGGCAGAGGAAGAGGAAAAGACGTACGATGTGGCGATCATCGGCGGTGGCCCGGCAGGCACCTCCGCCGCCATATATACCGCCAGGGCCGATCTCAAGACGATCGTGATAGATAAAGGATTGACCGCAGGCGCCCTGGGGATGACATCCAAGATCGAAAACTACCCCGGCGTGCCGGAGCCGGTGACCGGGGCGGAGCTGGTTGAGCGTATGCGGCGTCAGGCGGAGAGATTCGGGGCCGAGTTTGTGCAGGATAAAATCCTCTCCACCGAGCTGGAAGGCGATGTGAAAGTGCTTTGGGGCGGGGAGGCGACGTATAAGGCCAGGGCGGTAGTGATCGCGACAGGCAGCATGGGGCGTGGCAAGCGCGTCCCCGGCGAGGATGAATTCCTGGGCCGTGGGGTGAGCTATTGCGCCACGTGTGACGCGGCCTTTTTCCGCGATAAAGTGGTGGCCGTAGTCGGTAGTAACGACGAGGCCGTCGAAGAGGCCCTGCACCTGACCAAATTCGTCTCCCGCCTCCACATGATCGTGCCGACCTCGGAGATCAAAGCGGAACCGGCATTGGTGGCGGAGCTGACGGCCAACCCAAAGGTGGAAGTGCTCCTATCCACCAGGCTGCGGGCGGTAGAGGGCAACGGCACGGTCACCGGAGTGCGCGTGGCGCCGCGCGGCGGAGATGAGCAGGTGTTACCGGTGCATGGCGCATTCATTTACCTGCAAGGCGCCAGGCCTATCACCGATTTTCTGGATGGGCAACTTTCGCTTTCTCCGGGCGGCTGTCTGCCCGTTGACGATGAGTATCGGACGGAGATACCCGGCGTTTACGCCGTTGGGGACGTGATATGCGATCACGTCAAACAGGCAGTCGTCGCCGCTGCCGAGGGGGTGATCGCAGCGCTGGCGATAGACCGTTACCTGCATGGTCGCAAGTCTACCCGTGCGGATTGGTCATAACGTGTGTACGTGTGTATTGAGGGCCGCCGGATGGCGGCCCTTTTTAATTGAGCTCTCAGGGGTGTGAGAGGGCCTGGCCCAATTTCTCCACAGTTTCCCTCAACCGCTCTATCCACTGTGCCCATGCCGGCTTTGCCACGTGGCCCCGCTCGCCGTAGAAGGCGCCGAGTATAGTTAACAGCCGCCCGGCGTCCAGGTGGCGGATTATCCTGCCGCCATTTGCGACCGCTATCCTACCGGTTTCCTCGGATACCACGACCGCGATGGCATCGCTCACCTCACTGATGCCCAGTGCCGCCCTATGGCGCAGCCCCATTTGCCTATCCGGCAAATTGTGTGAGGCCGAAAGCGGCATCACGCAGGCCGCAGCTGCCACCCGTCCATCGTGGATGACGATAGCCCCGTCGTGTAGCTCGGTGCGCGGCCAGAACACGGTCAAGATCAACTCGGACGTTACCATAGCGTCCAGCGGCACCCCGGTGCTGATATATGCCTCGAGCGGCACATCCCGTTCCAGTATGATCAGGGCGCCGTGATGTCGTTCGGAAAGTTTCTCGGCGGCCTGGCATATCTCCGAGATTATAGCCTCGCGTTCCCCTGCCCGTTGCCTGCGGCTGAAGAGCGCCAGTCCTGCTCGCCCGACCTGTTCGACAATTCGCCTGAGTTCCGGTTGGAAGATGATGGGGACTGCCACCAGCAGGGCGGTCAGCAGATTGCGGAGGAGCCAGCTGAGCGCGGTTAAGTGCAATATAGTAGTGATCAGCCAGACGCCGATCATGAGGATGAGCACACCTCTCAGGAGCGGCATCGCCTGGGTGCCCAGTGCCAGCCGCAGTGCGCCGTAGAAGATGGCGGTCACTATCAAAATATCCAGCACGGCGCTCAAATCGAGCGTCTGGAGCGTCCAGATGATCTCGGTCATATTTTATAAGCGGATTCCAGGAGCGTTGACGGGGGCCTCAGCCGCCTAACTGTTCCAGCAAGGCGCGGTAGCCTTCCACATCCGGCGGGTTCAGCGCGACGATCTGGCGGATGGTGATGGCGGCAGCTTCCTGGAGCCCGGCCTCCAGTTGCAGCTCGCCCAGGGCATCCAGCTGCTCGACTGCTTCGGAGATGCGACCGAGTTGCTGGTACACCCTGGCCAGCCTTGAGCGTAACGCCATATCGTTTGGCCTGAGCGCCACCTGCTCTTCCAGCACCTTCACGATCAAGTCCACGCGCTTCTGTGTGGCGTACAATTTCAGCAGGCCGTCCAGTTCTTTAATGGCCTCGGACTGGTTACCCAGCCGGTAGTGCAGGTCTATAAGGGTCAGACGTGCGCGCTCATCGGTTGGGTCCATGTCCCTGATTTGCTGGCAGGTACGCATGGCCTTTTTCAAGTCCAGCCGTTGGATGTCTATATCGGCGATTCGGTGCATGATGTGGATCATTTGCTTGCGGTCTGCGCCGACCTTTTGTCCCAGTCGCTGTGCCTCTTCGTAGGTATCGCGCGCAGTATCAAAGTCCGCCAGCTGGTAGTAAGTATCCGCCAGGCTGATATATTGTCGCAGAGCTTCCTCCCACCGCTCCTGCTCTTCCAGGATGTTTATTAACTGGCGTCTGGTTTCTATCTCCATCGGGGCGTTGCGGAGGGTTTCCTCAAGGATTTGGGTGGCCCGCTCCACATCACCCCTCACGTAGTAGGTATAGGCTACCAGATTGTACTTGTTGACGGCATCTTCTACCCTACGCTCTTCCATCAATATATCGGCGATTCGCAGGTGGAGCGGCAGGTAATTCGGTGCGAATTGCAAAGCGTAGTGGGCCTCCTCTAGCGCGAGGGTATAGAGCCTGCGTTGGCGGTACTGCTGGATCAGGTTAAGGCTCTCGGTGATCTTACTGGCGCCCTCGGTGACTAGCACATCGACCAGACCGGAAGCCCCATCCATACGGGCGGCGTCTTCGAGCTGGCGACGGGTTTCGGCGACGCTTTGTTTCCAATTCTTGCCGGTCATAAACGTGACCAGCTTATCGTTGATGACTGCCAGTTGTGATTCGTCTAACGCCTCGATGCTGGCCAGCATACTGCCGTAGATACTATCGAGCTGGTTGACCTCATCTCCCATCGCCATGCTCATATCCACCATTCGCAGCGAGGTGAGGAGATGGTAAGCCGCCTTTCGATGGCGTCCCATACCCAGGTAAGCCTGGCCCAATGCGAAATGTGCTCCTGCTGCGAAATCCGGGTGATCGGTCACCTCCTCCAGGTACTTTATAGCTTCCCGATATTCGCCTTCCTCGACCAGCAGGGCGCCCAGATTCAGATAGACGCCCGGATGGGTGACCCTGGCCTTGAGCGCGTCCTTATAGGCCTGGATCGCATCCTCGTTTTCGCCTCGTCGTTGCAAGTCTATCGCCTGGCTGACGTAGAGGCCCTTATCCGTGGTAGCGATGCCGCTTTCGAACAGATATGTTGCCAGCTCGACCAGAGCCGTCTCCTGGGCCTCCCCGATTGGGCCTTTGAGTTCGGCCTGGGAGACCTCTTCTTCCTGTTCTTGGACTACGGGTTCGCGTTTCTGAGCCTGGGTCTTTACAGTGGGGGTCTCCTCTTCCGGTGGGCGCACCAGCGCGCCGGATTGGAGTGCCTGGAGGCTATTGAGCACATGTGGGTTATTGGGGGCGAGCCTTAACGCGCGTTGGCAGGCCTGGATGGCCTTTTTAGTATCGCCGGCCCTTTGGAAGATGGCGGCTATAACCAGGTACTCGCGCACGGCTGCCTTCTTTTGGCCGGTGCGTTCGTAGGCCAGCGCCAGCCTGGAATGCACATCCAGCATACCCGGACTCAGCCTGGATGCCCGTTCCCAGTTGCCGATTGCGCGTGCCACATCCCTTTGGGCCAGGTAGATTTCCGCCACGGCCACGTACTTCTTGGCGGCCTCGCGGAGTCTACCCATACGTTCCAGCACATCGGCTGCTCGCTCCAACGGGGCCGGGTCATCTGGGGCCAGCTGGCTGGCCCGCGTGTAGACTTTCAAGGCATCTTCGAGCCTGCCGGCCTGGAGCAGGGCTAGGCCCAGGCTGTTGTGGGCTGCCGGATCCTCCGGGAATTCCATGACCGCGCGTCCATATGCCGCTATTGCCCGGTCCCATTGTTGTTCCCAGGCGGCATTGGCCCCCTCGCGCATAGCCTGTTCGTAGATTTCGCGATTGCCGGGCATGAGACCTTCGCTCCCCGTTTGTCACCCGGATTATCTGCTTTGGTCTTTATCCATTATAAGCGCCCATCAGCCTGACCAGTATGGCTTTCTGAGCGTGCAGGCGGTTCTCGGCCTGTTGGAATATCGCGGACTGTGGGCCGTCTGCCACCTCATCGGTGATCTCCTCGCCGCGATGTGCGGGCAGGCAGTGCATGACGATAGCAGTTGGCTTAGCATGGCTCAACAGCTCGTTATTCACCTGGTATGGTGGGAACACCTTTCGGCGCCTTTCGGCTTCGGCTTCCTGGCCCATGCTGGTCCAGGTATCGGTATAGACCACGTCCGCGTTCTCCACTGCCTCGACAGGATCGGTCGTGATGGTGATCATATCCGGGTCGGGTGCTATCCGCATGGCTTTGACGATGACGCTTTCCGGCAATGCGTAGGCGGGCGGCGTTGCGATCGAGAAGTTTAGCCCGAATCTCATCGAGGCGAACAGTAGCGAGGTGGCGACGTTATTGCCGTCGCCCACGAATGCCAGCTTCAGTCCCTCGAGGTGGCCGAATTTCTCGTATATAGTCAGCATATCGGCCATTGCCTGGCACGGGTGATTATAGTCCGATAGCCCGTTGATCACCGGGACGGACGAGTATTCGGCCAGTTCCAGCACGTGGGCATGGTCGAACACCCGTGCCATTATGCCCTGGACGTAGCCGGAAAGCACCCTTGCCACGTCGGCGATGCTTTCGCGTTTTCCCAGGCCGATCTCGTTAGGGGAGAGGTAGAGGGCATGGCCGCCCAGGTGCAACATTCCCACGTCGAAGGAGACGCGGGTACGCAGTGACGGCTTTTGGAACACCATGCCCAATACTTTACCGGCCAGCACCGGGCGGTTCCCCCCGGCCCGCCACTCATCTTTGAGGTGCATTGCCAGCCGGATCAGATCTCGCAATTCCTCTGGAGTCCAATCTGTCAGATCTAGAAAGTGTTTCATGGCGGTTTCTTCCCAGCCTGTGTGGTATCCGTACCAGACAGCAGGGAGTATATCACAGTGAGGATAAGCTGAAAAGCCTATATGGGGTATAATCCTCATGGGAGCGCGCGAATCCATCAGCCAATCGGAGGCATATCATGGACGTCAGATACATGGCCGGTGCCGAGCCTTTCTTTTACCCCAGGGGCAAGACCGGATGCCTGTGTATACATGGCTTCACCGGCGCGCCGCAGGAGATGCGATGGTTGGGCCAATACCTGGCCGAGCGGGACGTGACGGTTTTAGGAGTGCGATTGGCCGGCCACGGGTTGACGTTGGCGGATATGCGTCGCAGCCATCGTCGTGATTGGTACGCATCGGTTCTGGATGGCTACACCATACTGCGTCAGACGTGCGATCGGGTATTCGTAGCGGGGCTTTCTATGGGCGGGGTGCTGGGCCTTTACCTGGCATCCGAGCATCCGGTTGACGGGGTTATATGCATGGCCGCTCCGCTTTACCTGGAAGACCCCAGACTATCACTCGTGCCGATCCTGGCTCAGGTGGTTCCGTACATCCCTAAGGAGAGGAAGCAGGGGCCGGATACCCTGGATGCGAAGGTGAGGCAGGAGCAGGAAAGGCGAGGGGAACCGGTCACCGGGCACGTGAGCTATAGCGGCGGTCCGACCAGGGCCATTGCCCAGCTGATGAAATTGATGAAAGAGACGGATGAGCGGCTCCGGCACGTCGAGGCCCCATTGCTCCTGATCTACTCAAAGACCGATCCGACCGTGCCTCCCGGCAACATGGAGTATATCTACAACAAAGTCGCCTCGGAAGATAAACGGGTGATGTGGCTGGAGGAAAGCGAGCACGTGATCACCGAGGATGTCCATCGCGACGAGGTTTTCGAGGCCACCTGGAAATTTATAAGCGAACTTTCCGGCATGGAGCGGTGAAATGATCCCGATACGAGACCAAAACCCGACTACCAAAACCCCCTGGGTGACCATTGCCATCATCGTGGTAAATGTAATAGTGTTCGTGTATGAGCTGATGCTCGACGCGGGAGGCCAGCTCGATGCGGCGATCCGGTCATGGGCGGTAGTGCCCTACTACGTGACGCACAAGTTCTCCCTGGATTCGGCGCTGGATATGATCCGCGCGATGTTCATGCACGGCGGGTGGTGGCACCTGATCGGCAATATGGTCTACCTTTGGGTATTTGGTGATAATGTGGAAAATGCCTTTGGCTCTGCTTTATATGCGCTTTTCTACTTCGCCTGCGGCCTGGTGGCAACCGTTGTTCAGGTGGCGATCTCGCCCAATTCCATGATCCCGGTACTGGGTGCCAGCGGTGCCATAGCCGGCGTTCTTGGGGCCTATATCCTCTTCTTCCCACGGGCCAGGATAATCAGCTTGGTGCCGTTTGGGTACTTCATGCGTCTGGTAGCGGTTCCCGCATATATCTCGCTGGGGTTCTGGTTCATAATCCAGCTTTTCAACGGGGTGCTATCATTAGGCATCGAGGCGGCGGGTGGGGTGGCGTGGTTTGCGCATATCGGTGGCTTCCTGGCCGGCTTAGGCATGGCGTGGCTGTATAAGCGTCTGCGCCCGCCGGAACCGGGTCCGCCGTATGTGCCGCACATTGGCCCTCGCCCGCCGGGACTCTGGTGATAGGGGCTTCCCGAAGTGAACGGATGGCGGTCGTGGCTCAAGTGGCTGATTCCGGGCATCGGCGTCAAGCGCTGGCTACTCCTGCTCATGGCCGGGGTGACGCTGATCAGCCTGGGGTTAGCCTTATTACTGGTGGACATATACCGTGAGACCCGGTTACCGCCGCTGGTATACCTTTTCACATTGCGGTTTCTACCGTGGTGGGCGCGTGTGGCGATCGCCTTGATAGCCGGCTCGGTAGCGGTTGTAGTCGCCGTTTACCAGATCAATCGCTCGATATTGGCCCCCTTTGCCGGGGCCAGCAATCGTCCGCTGGCAGACCTGGTATTCGAGCATCATCGGCGGCGGCATGGGATCAAAGTCGTCGCGATAGGCGGTGGTACCGGGCTTCCGTCGGTGTTGCGCGGACTGAAAGAATATACCTCCAACATCACGGCGATAGTCACCGTGGCCGATGACGGAGGTTCCAGTGGCAGGCTCCGTCGAGAATTGGGCGTGCTACCGCCGGGCGATTTTCGCGATAACATCGCTGCCCTGGCCGATGACGAGGCCTTAATGACGCGACTGCTGAAATACCGTTTTGCCGATGGCGGTCTGGAGGGGCATAGCTTTGGCAACATATTCCTTTCCGCCCTGAGTGCGCTTACCGGCAGCTTTGAGGCCGGATTGGCGGAAGCCAGCAAAGTCCTGGCGGTGCAGGGGCGTGTTTTGCCATCCTCGTTGCATAGCGGGGTGGTGCTGATGGCCGAAGTGCGCCGTGAGGGCAGCTCCAGCGTGATCAGAGTCGCCGGCGAGTCCATGATACCTAAAGCCGGCGGCAAGATAGAGAGGGTGTTCCTGCAGCCCGATGGCCTTATGGCCTATCCCGAAGCCATACGTGCCATCCTGACCGCCGACCTGATCGTGATCGGGCCTGGGAGCCTTTATACCAGCATACTACCCAACCTGCTTGTGCCCGGCATCGTAGAGGCGATCCGGGCCAGTCGTGCGTACAAAGTTTACGTTTGCAATATCGCGGCCCAGCCCGGCGAGACCGAGGGTTTCACGGTTGAAGATCACGTCCTGGCCCTGGAAGAGCACATCGGGAAAGGTGTCTTTCATGCCGTCCTGATTAATGAAATTCTTCACAATCATTCGGCGGAAAATGTGGTAAAATACGTGCCGTTGGCTTCCGAACGGAGTGAGGTGTGGAACCGATACGAACTGCATAAAGCCCCGGTGGCCGATGAGGAGCAACCCTGGCGCCACGATCACAAGCGGCTGGGACAAGCCCTGATGGCGATGTATCGCGCCGTGCGTGAGAGTGAGGGGCCGTCTTCCCCGTTCGGCAAGCGTGCAGAGACGCCTGGATGAGCGTTATCCGGGACATGATTGATACTTTCACCTTGTGATACCAATAGCGAGGAGGCGATTTCCTATGGCAGTCAAAGTCGGAATCAATGGATTTGGCCGGATTGGACGACAGGTTTTGCGCCTGATCCGCGAAATGTATCCCGACGACCTGGACGTGGTTGCGTTCAACGACCTGGGTGATCTTAAGACTATGGCCCACCTTTTCAGGTACGATTCCAACTACGGGCGCTTTGAGGGTGAACTCGAAGTGGTCGAGGATGGGATCATAGTTGACGGGGATCACATCAAGGCGCTCAGCGAGCCGGACCCGGCAAAGCTGCCGTGGAAGGACTTGGGCGTCGAGATCGTGGTTGAAAGCACCGGCGTATTCCGCTCCCGCTCGAAGGCGGCAAAGCACCTGGAGGCCGGTGCGCGCAAAGTCATCATCACCGCGCCGGGTAAGGGGGAACCGCCGGATATTACGATCGTCCTGGGCGTTAACGAAGGGCTTTATGACCCGGCGAAGCATGATGTGATCTCCAACGCCTCGTGCACGACCAACTGCCTCGCTCCGGCGGCGAAGGTCGTACACGAGAATTTCGGCATCAAGCGGGCGTTCCTGACCACGATCCACTCGTACACCAACGACCAGCGCATACTCGATCTGCCGCATAAGGACCTGCGTCGTGCCCGTGCCGCAGCGATCAACATAATCCCGACCACGACAGGTGCTGCGAAAGCGGTCGGCATCGTCATCCCCGACCTGCAGGGCAAATTTGATGGGATCGCGGTGCGTGTGCCCACCAGCACGGTTTCCCTGGTTGACTTCGTGGCCGAGCTTGATAAAGAAGTCACAACCGAGGAATTGCATCAGGCGTTCAAGCAGGCTGCCGGGGGTGACTTGAAGGGCATCCTGGGCTTCTCGGAAGAGCCGTTGGTTTCCGGTGACTACAAGGGCGATTATCGCTCCAGCATTGTGGATGCCCAGTTCACCTATGCCCTGGGCGGCAAAAGCTCAATGGTCAAAGTGTTGGCCTGGTACGATAACGAATGGGGCTACTCCGTCCGCACCGCAGACCTGGTGCACATGATCGCGCAGAAGCTGTGATCACGGAGGCACGGGCGTATGAACAAAAAGACCGTCCGCGATGTAGAGCTTGCCGGAAAACGGGTATTAGTTCGCGTTGACTTCAACGTGCCCATATCGGACGGCAAAGTGGCCGATGATACCAGGATACGCGCTGCCATCCCGACGCTCAAGTACATCCTGGAGCAGAAGCCACGTGCCCTTATCCTGATGTCCCACCTGGGTCGCCCAAAGGGCAAGCCGAATCCGGACTATTCGCTCAGGCCGGTTGTTCCGGTACTCTCGGAGCTTTTGGGCGTCGAAGTGGCTTTTGCCGAGGATTGCGTGGGTGAAGCTGCAGAAAAGGCATTGGAGACTCTGCCGGAGGGTGGAGTCTTGCTGCTGGAAAATACCCGTTTCCACCCGGAGGAG
>JALXEW010000205.1:12195-12588 GCA_027069285.1 Ardenticatenia bacterium
CGGATTTCGCCGCCAAATTGGCGAAGCTGGGCGACATATACGTCAACGATGCGTTCGGATCGGCGCACCGCGCGCACGCCTCGACCGAGGGCGTGGCTCACATCCTGCCCGCCGTAGCCGGCTTCCTGATGGAGAAGGAGCTGGATTATCTGGTTGACGCCCTGGAAAATCCGGCTCGGCCTTTTATAGCCATCCTGGGTGGGGCCAAGATCTCGGATAAGATCGCCGTGATCGAGTCGCTGCTGGGCAAGTGCGATAAATTGCTCATCGGCGGCGCGATGGCCAATACCTTCTTCAAGGCCCAGGGGATCGAAGTTGGGGACTCTCTTGTCGAGGATGACGCGCTCGATACGGCCAGGGATTTGCTGGGCCGCGCGGGCGATAAACTCGTGC
>JALXEW010000205.1:12598-15120 GCA_027069285.1 Ardenticatenia bacterium
CGCCAACGCATTCGAGGCGGACGCCGACTCAAAAGAGATCGAAGTTCACGAAGGCGTTCCGGAAGGCTGGCGCATCATGGACATCGGCCAGGGCACGATCGATAAGTATGCCGAACTTCTCCGCCCGGCCAAGACCGTGGTCTGGAACGGGCCGATGGGCGTCTTTGAGTTCGACAAATTCGCCCAGGGCACCACTGCCATCGCTAAAGTGCTGGCCGAACTGACCGAATCCGGCGCGGTGACGATCATCGGCGGCGGTGATTCGGCGGCTGCGGTCAGGAAGGCCGGCGTGGCCGATAAGATCACCCACATCTCGACCGGTGGTGGTGCCAGCCTGGAGCTTCTGGAAGGCAAAGCGCTCCCCGGAGTGGTGGCCTTGCAGGATAAGTGACGCCGCCGTTTATCGGGAGCGCGAAAGACAGCATGGGGCAGGTCACGGGCCTGCCCCTTTGACTCCTTACGGTCAATCACCGCCTGTGGTGAACCGGAGTATCTCGTAAGAATCGCCTAGGGACTCTCCGGTAGTACCGTCCGTTACCGGCAGCCTCTCCCCGCTCTCAAAATCGTAAAGCCCGATCAGAACCCGGTACTCCCCGTCTGGTAGCTCCTCCGGGACATCCAGAGTGAACGGCGGGCTTATCAGCACCTCGCTCGGCTCGTCCCACGTCATCGTCAGGCGCTCCGGCATGGCCGGGTTACCGTCTGCTTGCGCCAGCAGGTCGATCTCATCTGCCGGCATCAAATGGACGAACAGTGAGTAATTGCGCTCCGGCGTCCTGGATGCATTCCAGTAAAAGCGGAACGTGATCTGCCCGCCGGGCATGATCTCACCTTCTCCCAGGTCATATCCCACCAGCGTGATGGCATCGCCGAACCGCACATCGGTTTCCACCTGCATACGCCACAGCCGGTAGACGATCATCTCCGGGCCGCGCATTCTGGGCGGGGCCACAAAATCCCGCAGTCGGAGCATCTCCGCCAGATAAGCCCGGCCCTCTGGCGTACGTTCCATAGCCTCAACCTGCCAGGTCGGCAACACGGCATAGGACATCCCTCGTTCGTCTCGCCATTCGGCGACGGTGTGCTCGGTTATATCGTCGCTTCGCCACCAGTCGAACCACCGGCGGTACGGTATCCCGCCGAATCCAGGGTTGAACGTCTTGTGGTTTTCGGCAGTGACTATGATCGTCCCCGGCTCCAGATTGACGTCGAACCACTCACGTAGCTCGACGCGCCTATCCGGCAACATCCTGTCTTCAACTATGCCCAGGTCTGCCTGCACTTGCGGTATGAATACCAGGGCCGCCAGCCCAACCGTCAGTACGGCCAGGGCGGCCATGCGGAAGCGCTCCGGTGCCAGATTCGCGATCTGGACGACGGCGGCCCCCATCAGCACACAGCAAACGGCAGTTGCCGGCAACACATCGCGCAGATTTTGTATACTCGCATCGCGGTATGCCGTAGCCAGCCAGGGCACCGTGATGGCCAGCAGCGCCGCCAGCCCGATCGGCTCTATCCTGACGCGAGGGCGCTTCAACTTGAGCGCCAACAGGAACGCCAGTGCGCCCAGGCCGATCAGGACCGGGAAAACAGCCGAGCCTAGCGGCAGCACGGTATATTGCAGTCGCTCGAACAACCTCTCTGGAGTCAGCAGGTTGCGGAGTCCCTCGGCCCTGGCGGTTCCGGCTTCCCTTCCGAAGTTCCAGGCAATTGAGATCCGGTAGAGCATCCAGGGGGCCACAACGGCGGTCAGCCCAAGCTGGATCGCCAGATAGCGGTAATTGCGCCTGGGGTCACGGATCAGATATATAAGCGCGACGATCATGCCCGGCAGCACGGCACTTGCCGGGTGGTACTTAGATGCCAGGCAGGCCAATCCGGCCACCACACTCCACACCGACCAGTGCTTACGTCTCTCGTCCAGCGCCGCGACGGATGCCAGCCAGAGCGCGAGCGCCGTCAGCATATATACCATCGGGTCTCGAGTGGCATATATACCCCTTTCCAGCACGTAGGGGGATATACCCCAGGCCAGCCCGGCTATCCATCCGGCCCAATCCCCGGCGGCTAGCCTGGCCGTGAGGGCGATGAAAACTATGGTTGCCAGGTTGAACTTGGCCGAGATCAACCGTAGAAGCCCTATACCCTCGGAGATCGTGCCGGACCCGAAAGACTCCACCGCCATCTGGGCCAACGCCGATATATATAAGTAGATCGGCGGGCGCCCCTCCGGTGGCAGCGCCTCCGGATTCTCTATCTTGCCCCTTATGGTCATGGCCGCCAGGTACGTATTCGGCTCGTCTGGATGGTCTATATAAGGCAGGCTGAACCTGAAAGTCAGCAACCTGGGGATCGCGCTGATGAGCACGATCACGGCCAATACCGCCCAGAACAGCCTGGTTGGCCTGCCGACGACGGCGTGTGAAGCGCCTTCCGCCATATTATCCCTCATATGGTTCCCCTGGGGCCTAAAGCAGCACCCCGGCGACGAACGTGGCGATCATACACAACGAGATCACCAG
>JALXEW010000206.1 GCA_027069285.1 Ardenticatenia bacterium
CCCGGAGGATGCGGAGAGGTTCCTCGATCTGGTGGCTTTGGGGATCGTGGCGGATGTGGCGCCACAGGTGGGCGATACCCGTTATTTGCTGCAAAGGGGGCTGGATAGGCTACGGGCAACGGAGCGCGTTGGGTTGGTGGCGCTGATGGAGGTCGCCGGGGTGCCGCCGGAATCGGCAACGGAGGAGCATATCGCGTACCAGTTGGGGCCACGCCTGAATGCGCTGGGCCGCCTGGCCGAGGCAGGGGAGGCGGTGCGCCTGCTCACTACCGATGATCCGATGGAAGCCAGGTTGATCGCGGAACGCCTGGAGGGCTTGAACGCGCAAAGGCGATTGCTCACAAGTGCGATCTACGCTTCGGCGATGGAGCAGGTGGCATCCGAGCCGTCGCTTTTGGATTTTGAGGCGTTGGTGCTGAGTAACCCCAGGTGGCATCCGGGAGTGATCGGGATAGTGGCGGGACGCCTGGCGGAGCGGTACGAGCGCCCGGTGGTGCTCCTGGTAACCGGGGATGACGGCGTGGCGTACGGATCGGCCCGGTCGGCGCCGGGTTACGACATCGGGGCGGCGCTGGCGGAGCTGGCCGATATGCTGATCCGCTTTGGCGGCCATGAGGGAGCCGCCGGGCTGAGCCTGCCAACCGAGCTTATCCCACGGTTCAGGCGGCGGTTATCTAATGCGCTGGCGGCCATGAAGCGACCGGAGGCCGGTGCGCTGACCCTGGATGCGTGGCTGGGATTCGGGGATGTGACGCTCGATCTGGCACGGGAGTTGGGCCGTTTGGGGCCTTTCGGCGAGGGGAATCCGCCGGTACGGCTGGCAACGCGCGATGTGCATGTGGTGGAGAAGGCTTCTTTCGGTCGACAACGCGCTCATCTCCGGCTGGTGCTCGAAGATCCGGAGGGAGCCAGGTTGAGCGCGATCCGATGGAATGGGGCCGATCAGCCTGTGCCGGATGGTAGGTTCGATTTTGCCTATACGGTGCATGTGAATCTGTGGCGGGATTCGCCACAGTTGCAGGTGGAATGGCTGGCCGCCAGGCCATCGGAGACGGTGACGGTCTCGCCGCCTGCCCCGCTCATGGAGGTGATAGACCGCAGGGATGATGATCCGTACACGGCGCTACGGGAGATTCGCGAGGCCGAGCCTGAGCTGCTCGTCTGGGCGGAGGGGTTCCCAAAGGATAGGTCGCCCGGCACTACCCGACTGGAGCTTGCCGAGGCCGAGGCGCTGGTGATATTGACGGCGCCGCCGAGCCGCGATACACTTGCCCGCACCCTGGAGCTGGTGAATCCGGCACGGGTTTATGTCCTGGCAACCGAGCCGGGCACGGATGGGTTCGTGGCTTTTATGCGCCATCTTTTGGGGCTGGCCAGGTACGCTTTGGCCCATAAGGGCGGCAAGGCAGATTTGGATTCTCTGGCAGCGGCATCGGCACATTTGCCGGGGACGGTCAGGCGCGGGCTGGAGTTGCTGGCAGAGATGGGCAAGTTGCAGGTGGTCGAGTGGGGCGATGATGGACGTGTGCTCCTGGCCGACCCGGAAGGTGAGGTAGTCGCCGACCAAGACCCGGCATTACGTGAGGAGTTGGCCGCCATGCTGAATGAGGCACGGGCATTCAGAGCCTATATGCGGCGTACCGCCAGACTCGGCGAGCTTTTCGGGTAAAGGGGGCAGCATATGGATACCAGGATGAGGTCTTGGGTAAAATCGCTGGTGTGGCGAGTCATCGGGATCGCTTTGTTGGGTGGCCTATCGTATTTGATCACCGGCAACTGGCAGGAGATGACGCTAATCACAGTCACGTTCCACTCTGTCAGGATGGCGCTTTACTACCTCCACGAGCGGGCATGGGAACGCATATCGTGGGGCAGACAGCAACACCCCCTCTCCGAGCTGCCGGTGAAGGAGAAGCCGTCTCCAGAACACCTGCGGTTGATCGAGGATCAACTCAGGCAGCTTGGATATATAGATTGATCGCTCACTTGAAGTATACGCGCATTATCAGGCGGCCTAACCGCAATTCGTCCCCGTCACGCAGGACGCGGGGTTGGTGAGGGGCCAGCCGCTGACCGTTAAGATGGGTGTAGTTACGGCTGCCCAGGTCTTCTACCACCAGCCCGTCGTCGGTGCGGACGATGGCGGCGTGGATCCTCGAAACTCCCAATTCCACGCCGTTATATGGGGTCAGGTCGAGGTCTGGGACGGTTCCACTTGCCGGATCGGTGCGCCCGATGATGATCGTGTCGTCCGGGACCAGTTCGATAGGCTCGCTGGCGTCTTTGATGTGGACGATCAGGATGCCCTGCTTGAAGCGGGCCGTGCCCCATCTGGGCACGCCTTGCGATTGTTCCGATTCCGGCAGTGTTCTGGTGGAAATGGGATGTTCCCCCGCCAGGCTAACGCCACAGGCCTGACAGAAAATGACGCCTTCGGTGTTTTCGTGGCCGCAATTCGGACATACTTTCATGTCCAGTTTTCCCCCCAGGCGGCCCCCGGCGAGCCGCTCACTCAAAGTATATTCGCAGCGATAGCCTCCCAAGCCGCAATTCATCGCCATCCCGCAGTATCTGCGGCTCCTGCGCCACCAATCGGCGCCCATTCAGGAAGCTACCGTTGCTGCTCCCAACGTCCATTACTTCCAGGTGGTCTCCCTGGAGTCTTATGACGGCATGGCGCCTGGATACTCCCAGCCGATAGGCTGCGAACGGGGTCAGGTCCACGTCCGGCACTTCTCCGGTAGCCGGGTCCCGACGTCCTAACATGATCTCCCCACTCATCTGGACGGTGATCGGATCGGTGGCGCCCACGACCACCAGGCGCAGTAGCCTATGCCGGAATGTGGCCGTGCCTACTTCTGCAACTTCGCTCACCTCAGCCTCTAGTTCCTCCGACGGCAGGTCTCTGGTGCTGAGTGGCACCCCACCGGTGAGGCTGGCCCCGCAGGCCTGGCATCGGATTGTGCCCGGCTTATTTTCGTGGCCACAGTTAGGGCATATGATCATAAATCAATCTCCACACTCCAAAGCGCATCGCCCACCCCCGCTACTACATCTTACTCTCAAGTGCCCGACATGACAAGCCGATAGGCCGATATACCTATGCATTAGGCTGCAAAAATAGCCCTTTAGTTGGATTGCACCCGGCTATCCGTTGCCATACAATGTGTACAGTCCGCCTTCAAGTAAAAGGCGATAGGGGCTTTGTCCGAATCTATGGTATATCTACAGGCAGGAGGGGTATTTCATGGGCACTATTTTCCGCAAAACATTCTTTCGTGACACTATTGTCACTGTAGCCGTGCTGGTGGCTATGGTACTCGGTACCGGAGCCGCGTTGGCGGCCCCGAACCACCAGCAGGGCGGCCAGATAGGTTATGGCGATACCGTCACCGGCACCATCTCCGATTCTGATCCGGCCCAGATGTGGCAGTTCCAGGGCGCAGCGGGAGATCAGATCACGATCTTGATGGAGGCTACCTCCGGGAACCTGGACCCATATCTGGGGCTGCTGGATCAAAGCGGCAGCGTGCTGGCTGAAGATGATGATTCCGGCGGCGGTCTTAACGCCATGATCACTTACACTCTGCCTCAGACCGGTACTTACCTCATCTATGCCACACGCTACGGCCTGGATCAGGGTACCTCCAGCGGCACTTATGAGCTGAGCCTGATGGTCGGCGCGGCAGCACCCCCAGGAGGGGTAGGCCAGCCCGGAGGAGCGGGACAACCAGGCCAGCCCGGTGGAATGGGACAGCCAGGCCAGCCCGGTGGAATGGGACAACCAGGCCAGCCCGGAGGGCCAGGCGCGGGCGGTGAGCTGATGTTCGTGCTGGTTTGGGGAGGCGCAGATGACCTGGATTTGGTGGTAGAGGAACCGGATGGCACCCAGATTTACTGGGATTCACCCAGTTCACCCAGCGGTGGCCAGCTGGATGCCAGCGAGGGCAATGACTACTGCCAGACCACATCCGCAAATCCAGGGGAGATCATCATGTGGCCACCCGGAGCTGCTCCCGCCGGGACCTACACGGTCTATGCGGTGCACTCTGTGGACTGCGATGGCGATAGCTCTCCGGTGCCGTTTGAGCTGCTGGTCATGGTGGACGGGGTCGCGGTGGCCCAGTTCTCCGACTCTCTGACGGAGGGCAGCGCCTACCAGAATACTTTCGACTATCAGGGCGGCGGTGGACCGGTCGTCGGGCAGCCTCCCATGCCGGCAGGCGGGTACTTGAGCTTCGAGCTGGTCTGGCAGGGGACGGATGACCTGGACCTGGTGATTGACGAGCCTGATGGCACCCGGATTTACTGGGATTCACCCAGTTCACCCAGCGGTGGCCAGCTGGACGCCAGCGAGGGTAATGACTTCTGCCAGACTATCTCACCTAACCCCGGCGAGATCATTTCCTGGCCCAATGGTGGCGCCGCTCCAGGCACTTACACGATCCACGTCCAGATCTCAATAGACTGCGATCAGGTTGATACTCCGATACCGTTCACGGTGATCGTCTCGGATGCTACTGCCGGCCAGCTGGCAACGTTCGATGGCGTGCTTTCGGCGAACGATAATGTGTTCGAGACTAAGTTTGAGTA
>JALXEW010000207.1 GCA_027069285.1 Ardenticatenia bacterium
CCCCTTCACCGATGAGCTGTACGGCATCGCCGTCAATCCCGAAAGGCCAGACCTGCTCGATGCCATCAACGCCGCGCTGGCCGAGGTCATCGCCAACGGCACCTACGCCGAGATCTATCAGAACTGGTTCGGCACCGAGCCTCCCGCCCAGTTCATGCCCGCCGAGGAAGCCGGGGCCGCACTCGGCACGGTGGTAGTGGGCACGAATGCGGAGTACCCGCCCTTCGAGTTCGTGGATGAAGAAGGTAATATCGTCGGCTTCGACGTCGACCTGATGAATGCCATCGCCGAGGTCGCCGGCTTCGAGGTCGAGTGGGTCAACACCCGATGGGATGGCATCTTCGTCGCACTCCAGTCAGGCGAGTTCGATGCCGTCATCTCCGCAGCCACCATCACCGAGGAACGCGAGGAAATCGTCGACTTCTCCGACCCCTACTTCAACGCAGGCCAGGTCGTCGCCGTCCGCATCGAGGATGCCGATACTATCACCGGCCCCGATGACCTACCAGGCCTCCGCGTGGGCGTCCAGCAGGGCACTACCGGCGACATCGCCGTATCCGAAATGGAAGGCGTGGAGGTCGTCCGCTTTGACGAAATCACCCTCGCCATGCAGGCCCTCGCCAACGGTGACGTGGATGCCGTGGTCAACGACGGCCCCACCACCGCCGACATCATCGCCAATAACCCGGAGCTGGAACTGACCATCGTCGGCGACCCCTTCACCGATGAGCTGTACGGCATCGCCGTCAATCCCGAAAGGCCAGACCTGCTCGATGCCATCAACGCCGCGCTGGCCGAGGTCATCGCCAACGGCACCTACGCCGAGATTTATCAGAACTGGTTCGGCACCGAGCCTCCCGCCCAGTTCATGCCCGCCGAGGAGTAGGCAACTAAGGCTCAATGGGCGGAATCGACCGGAAATAAAGGGAGTATAATAGTAGGGGCGGTTCCAGGCCGCCCCTATAAGCTAATTTGTTATCGGCCTTCATCGGGGGGAGCATTCCGGGATGACAGGGGAGCGTAGCGAACCTATCAATCTTGATCGCGTGATCACCTGGCTGGCTGGCCTGCCCTGGTGGGTGATCATCATCACTGTTCTCGGCGTCAGCGTCGGATACTCGGTGCTGACGTCGGCTGCCTATCTGGACATCATCAGCTTCCTGGCTGATGATCCGGTGGCCTCGACTGAGGATTTCTATAACGTGGTGGAACGTCTCCAACCGCGCGTGCTATCCGGGCTGGCGGTCGCCTACGGGCCGGATGAATTCGTGTTCCGAATCAGGCCCCCCACCTTCGTCAACCTGAGCCGCGACGAGATCGAGGAGATCACGACCACCGGCGAACGCGACGGCGAGACACAGGTCCTGGTCGAGATGGTAGGCGATGAGATCGCCGGCGAATTGGTCTGGGAGGAACCGGACTTCCTCACATTGCGGCTGGACGATGGTAACGAGGCCTACGTGCTCACAGACCGGATACTCGGCCAGGAACGCGAACCGGATGGCTGCACCGACCTGGACGAGCATTGTACGGTCAGGTTGCAGATCAGGGGCGGCGAGGTGACCGGTGTGCTGATCGCCGAGGATGACTATGGCGTCACCGTCCGCACCCACGATCCGGAGTACTTGCGCCTCTCACACGCACAGGTAGTCGATAATTTCTCCGGCGTGGCAGGGGAACTCCTGAACGAGTTTGAACGGGTGGATGGCATCCTCATTTATGAGGACGACGAGACTATGATCGTGCAGGTGGCCGAAGCGGATATAGCCGAGGTGCCCACCGACCAGATACAGATCATGCGTACCGGCACCATCCCGTGCCCGTCAGATATGATCCCCGGCTGCTCGGACGAGACTTTTGTCTCCGCCCTGCTGGAAGATGGCACGGAGGTTGCCGGGGCATTGGTTGACGAATCGGACGACCTGCTGACGGTGATGGTCGCCGAGCCGAGGATGGTGTTGCTGCAGAAAGGCGACCTGCTAGAGGATTCCCGCCATCCGGAAGGCTGCGGCGCCGATGATGAGGGATGCCAGGTCTCGCTACAGCTCGGCCACCGGGTGCTGACCAATGTGGCCTCGCACGACGGCGACAGCATCACCGTCCTTGTCACCGAACCGGTCTTCGTCTCCATCCCGGCGGATGAGATCATATCGCAGGAACGCGAGGAATTGCCCGATGGCGAAGTCCGCGTGACCGTGCAACGCTCCGGCCAGACGATCACCGGCGTGCTGCTGGTTGACGGACGCCGCAATTTGACCATCGACGTCGATGGTGAAGAAGTGCGGGTTCCCAAAGAATCGGTGGTCTCCGAGACCAGGGAGCCGGAGGGATGCACATCCCGCGATGAGGAAACCTGCCATATCACGGTCACAGTCGCCTCGGAACTGACCGGTATCCTGAGCGGGGAAAGCGATGAGGGGATCATGCTCCGCACAGTCGATCCTGTGTACCGGATAATCCCGCTTTCGCAGATCGCCGGCGATTTTGAGGACCTGGAACCGGAGTTACTTTCCCAGGAAAATAATGCCGTCGGCACCCTGGTTCACGAGGCCTCGGATGTCTTCATTATCCGCGTCACCGACCCGGAGTACGAGACTTTCCGGCGCGAGCGGATAATGAGCGAGCAACGCGGGGTGATCCCCTGCCCGCGCGATCAGGACCCCGACTGTGAGGATCAGGTCTGGGTCACAGTGCGCAGGCGCGGCGAGGTGATCGTCGGCGAACTCACACAAGAATCCGAAAGGGCGCTGAAAATACGGGTTCCGGGCCAGATGCAATCGGTCGAGGTGGCCCTGAACGACATCGTTTACGAGGACCGCTCCCCAGATGGTTGCACCACCGAAACGCCCGGCGGGTGCCGGGTACTGGTAGCGCTGGCCAACGATACCGTCCAGGGGGTGCTCACCGAGGAAACCGAGGAATGGGTAACGCTCCGCACGGTGGATCCGGAGTATATCGTCCTGAGGCGGGCATCGATCGAAGAGGAACGTCGCCGTGAACCCGGCCAATGCGCTTTGAACAACCTGGGCGCCTGTGACCGGGGTATCTTCCTCACGTTGCGAACCACCCTCATGGGCTTTGCCCTGGCGCTGCTGATGGGCCTGATCGGCGGCCTGTTCCGCGTTTCGTCGAATCCGGTGCTCTACGCCCTCTCCACGCTCTATGTGGAAATCGTCAGGGGCATCCCGCTGCTGGTGATCTTGCTTTACGCCGGGTTCGTGTTCAGCGTCTGGCTGCGGGATAACGTGGGCATCGAGCTGAGCGACTTCCAGGAGGCAACGATCGGCCTCGCATTCGGATACGGCGCGTATCTATCCGAGGTATTCCGAGCCGGCATCCAATCCATCAGCAAGGGGCAAATGGAAGCTGCCCGTAGCCTGGGCATGAGTTATACACAGGCAATGCGCCACGTGATCCTGCCTCAGGCCATCCGGGTTATCCTGCCGCCACTGGGCAACGACTTCATTTCGATGCTCAAGGACTCGGCGCTGATCTCGGTTCTGGCGCTGCCAGACCTTTTGCAGATGGGCCGCCTGTACATATCGCGGACGTTCAGGGCCTTCGAAGGCTATAACACGGTGGCGCTGTTGTACCTGGTGATGACGTTATTCCTGTCGCTGCTGGTGCGCGTCATCGAAAAGCGCACCGCTCTACCAAAGTAGGGGAGCTGGAGGTTTAGTTACATGGCCGAGCCTATAATCCAGATCAAGGAAGTGCACAAGCGTTTCCGCACCACCCGTGGCATCATCCACGCCCTGAAAGGGGTCACATTGGAAGTTTACCCCGGCGAGGTGGTGGTCATCATCGGGCCAAGCGGCAGCGGTAAAAGCACTCTCCTGCGCTGCATAAACCGGCTGGAACATATGGACTCCGGCGACATCATCGTTGACGGCATGTCCATAAGAGACGCCAAAAATATCAATGCCATCCGTGCCGAGATCGGGATGGTGTTCCAGCAGTTTAACCTCTTCCCCGATAGGACGGCGCTGGGAAATATCATGTTGGCGCAGCGAGTGGTGCGTAAACGCAGTAAGAAAGAGGCCGAGGAGAAGGCGATGAGGCTGCTGGAAAGGGTCGGGCTGGCCGGATGGGCCGACCATTACCCAGGCCAGCTATCCGGCGGCCAGCAGCAGCGCGTCGCGATCGCCCGCGCACTGGCGATGGACCCCAAGATCATGCTCTTCGACGAGCCAACGTCTGCACTTGACCCGGAGATGATCAAAGAGGTGCTGGACGTGATGCTGGCGCTGGCGAAGGACGGTATGACGATGGTGGTCGTCAGCCACGAGATGGGTTTCGCACGCGCCGCCGCCGACCGTATGGTGTTCATGGACGAGGGCGAGATCATTGAGATCACCACGCCTGAGAAGCTATTCACGAATCCGGAGCATGAGCGCACCAGGCAGTTCCTGGATAAGATACTGCACCATTGACGCCGACACCCATAGCACTACAAATATGACCGTTCTAATTCCAACAACGCACGCTTGATCCTGATTCCGGATGGGCCGCCATAGCCGCGTAGTGACCCGTCGGCGCCGATCACCCGGTGGCACGGTATCACGATCGCAATGCGGTTGCTCCTCAGCGCCCCACCAACCGCCCTGGCAGCACCCGGACGTCCGATCCGAAATGCGATCTCGCCGTACGAAACGGTCTGCCCGTAAGGCACCTCAGCCGTCGCCTCCCATACCGCCTTCTGGAATTCGGTGGCCCCGTCCAGGTCAAGGCGGATGTTGAACTCGCGCCGCTTCCCCGCGAAATACTCGGCCAGCTGACGCAATACATCCGCCAATGCGTCCGGATCGTACCTGCCGGGCAGGTCTATGATGCCGGCGCCGGTCGTGATCTGGGTCACGCCCTTATCGCCCGCAACCACGCTCACCCGCCCTATCGGCGTGTCGTCCAGCCATGCATGTATCATCGGTCAACGCCTCCACAACACATATGCATTCCGTCACCTGACCCTGCGAAGCAGCGGCTCTATCCTCGCCCGCTCGTGCGGCTCGAACGGGTTCAACGCCGCCAAAACGCCCATATAGGCCACCATTCCAGCACCCAGCGCCAGTACCGGCTGCACCGGCCATATCATCGCCATCGCCCCAAACATCAGGGCTGCGGCCACGAAAGGCTTCCAGAGCATACGCGCCCACGGGATCGGCTCCAGCAATCGCCGCAACATGCTATAGGTGGCGATAAGCAGCGTCAGCTCGGAAAATATCGTGATCACCGCCGCCGCACGATAGCCATAAGCCGGCATGAAGGCCAGGTTGGCGCCGATGTTGAACGTCACGCCGATCACCAGGGCAAGCATGAGTTGCCGTTGCCGGTCAAGCGCGATCAGGACGTAGTTGGTCAGGCTGTTGATCCAGCCTATGGGGATACTCCAGATCATGAGCTGTAACGCGATAGCCCCATCCGGCAGATACTCCGGCCCGCCCAGAACGCGCACGAGCGCCGTGGCGATAAATGTGGTCACCACGGCAATCGGCAGCGCCAGCATCACCAATATTTTGACCGCTAATCTGTAGCCGCGCACCAGGGCCGCCCGATCTTCACGCGCCTGCACGGACATTATCGGCAATAAGGCCTGGGTGAAGAAGGCCGGGATCACGTTCAGGGCATCCAGCCATTTATACGCCGTCGAATACCAGCCAACCACGGTGGCCGAGCGGATGCCTTCCAGCAATACCACGTCGATCTTGAAGAAGATGGTCGCCAGCAGATGGGTCAGCATCAGCGCCCAGCTTTCGCCCAGCATGTAGCGCCAAAGCGCCACATCAAGTTTGGGTTTGCCCCCAGGCAGGAATCGCCCCACAAGCGGCCTGGCCAGGCCGGCCAGTATCGTTAAGGTGATCACGTTTGTGACGATGCTGGCACCGGCCAGCCCCACAATCCCCCACCCGGCCATCAACACCGTGACGCCGAAGACGGCCTTGAGTATCGTGCTGACGGTCGATACCCCCGCCGGGTACTCGGCCTTCTCGAAGGCGTAAAAGAGCGCGGTCAGGCCGGTGCTGATGCTATTGGGCACCAGTCCGATGTATAGCAGGGCTATCGCCCATAGCGCCTCGGAAGGCAACGGCGGCGCGACTGCGGACTGCCGTACCGTCAAGAAGGCGGCCAGTAACGGCACCCCCAATGCCGCCAGCGCAATACGCAGCAGGCTGCTGTTGAGCAGGTATTCTGATGCGCGATCTTTCCGCCTGGCAACCTCGCGGGTCAGCAGCACGTTGAGGCCGAAATTGGTCAGGATGTCGAACCACCCGAAGATGACGATCGCGTAGTAGTAAAGGCCTGCGCCTTCCGGACGCAGTATCCGCAGCATGATTATCGCGAATGCGAAGTCGATTCCGCGATTGAAGAGGTTCAGCACGATCGGCGCCAGGCTGTTTTTCGCCACACGGTGAGCGGTACTCTCGTCCAGGTCGCCGCCGTAGATGTAGCGCCAGAGCCACGCCCCCAATACGGCCACCAATACCACTCCCGCCAGGAACGAGGCGAATCCGCCCAGCATAAAGCTCATCGGCGTGTAACGGAACCGCACGATCCAGTCGCCGGGCGGTAGCTCGACGCCCCGGAAGTTCCCATCTACCGGGTAGATCGGGATCTCCCGCTCTTCAGAGTCATCACCGTCGGCGGGACGTATGAACGCACGCCAGCCAGGAAAATACGAATCCGCCAGCACCAGCCACGACGGTTCCTCGACTCGTGCGTGCACGTAGACCGTGGTGAAGCGGTAATCGGGTATCTCTGCGGGCACCGGCTCTGCGGGCACCGGTTCATCGGCCACGGCCCCGCCCTCACCCTCGACGATCACGATCTGACGCGGGTCATATTCGGCGATGGCCGCCGCGAAATCATCCGCCCGCACCGAGGCCGAAACCGGTAACGTGAACGCCCTGGGCATCGCATCGGTATTTTCGTAAACACGGACTGCCTCATCCCGGTAGGCGAGTCGGTATCCGGGACGGTCTATCTCTATCTCGGTGATCACGTAGCGGACGTTGAGCAAATCCAGCAACGGGGAGTCTAACGACTCCGGGTGGTCGGCACTCAACGGCGCGATCCGGTTGAACAGCAGCTGGAACTGCGGCCCAAGCAGCTCCATATAGTCCACGTAACGTCGCTGGATGATGCTATCGTAGCCGCGAATGTCCTCAAAGCCGTATATCCAGCCCGAATTGGCGACGAATGTGCCACGATCCGATTCGTAGCTGGTGAGCCGCCAAAAGCCGTCGCGTTCCAGCAGCCACTCCACCACCGGCGGGCGAAAGTCCAATAATGCCGGATCGGTTGCCGGGTTGAACCCCCACCAGGCCACGAACAGATCAAGGGTCAGCACCAGGGCCGCCGATAGCTCCCACACCGGGCGACGTCGCAGCCACCTGGGAAGGTATATCGGGCAGCGGCTGACGCGAATCACGATGCCGGTCGCGATCAGGAAGGCACCCAGCAGCAGGAGATTGCGCACCTCGTAGGAGAAGAACGTCCGTGCATCCGGGAACGCATCCGGCGCACGCAGTAGCCCCCAAAATACGCGCTCCACGAGCGGCTCGATCTGCCCGTAGCACGCGACCCCAAGCAGCGTCGCCACGATCAATGCGACCCCGCCCCATATCAGGCCCCATCCCAGGGGTTTCGCCAGGCGGAAGGTGAACACCTTGAAGACGGGATCGTCATATCCGAGTGCCACGTCCGGTTGGCCTTTGCGAACCAGGGCATCGGCCCCGAACCCAGCCAGGACGGTAATGCTCAGCGTGAACGGGAAGACCCATCGGAATGGGGTGTGCAGCTGACTTATCCCCGGCAGGCCGTAGTAGAGCAGGGCATAGAGCGGTGTTCCGAAGGCAAAGGACAATGATAGCAATGCCAGAACCGCGAAGATCGCACGGTACGGACGGCCAGGCGCGTCATAGCGGGCGCCGGGATCACGCTCGAAAGCGGCGTTGATCAGCCCGATGGCCGCCAATATCAAGGTCAGCAGGCCAACGTACGCGCCCCCCTCCACGTAGTTCTTGATGCCCCAATCGAACGAGGAGATGGGGTTTCCATGCGCATTAGCCTCCGCACGTACCACCTGCCCGGTGAAGATGTCCCAGAATGCGTGGTGGGTGGGGTTGCCAAAGAAGTTCGGCATCAGAAACGCGATCAGGCGGCGAACAGGATATGCCCATCCCCTGATCTGATCGAGTGTGGCGCCGCCCTCCCGGAAGTTGGTACGGACGGCTTCCACCATGGGGATAAGCTGTACCGCTCCGATCCCGATCCCAAGCACGACCATGACCGTAAGCCATATCACCGGTCGCGCCAGGGGCGACAATCTGCGCTCCGCCGATAGTTTCCCGACCAGCCTGGCGGCGGAATAGAAGGCCATCACCAGCAGGGTGTAGACCATCATCTCCGGGTGCCCGGCCAGTATCACCATCCCCAGGCCGATGGCGCCCAATACGGCCCACGGGGCCGAGGCGGGACGTCCGAAAGCGCTCCGCTGCCGGATCACGTACTCGATGCACATCAGCAGGAACGGGAGCCAGGCGGCGGATGCGACCACCATGGGGAACACAACCCTGACGATCATAAAGCCGGAGAATTGGTACGCAATGGCCGCCAGCACGGCCCCGGCCCGCCGCAACCCAAGTGAACGGGTGAACATGTACATGAAAAGGCCCGCCAGGAATATCTGGCTCACCGTGAAGAGGCCGTAGGCCACAGGCAGCGGCAAAACGTAAAATATCACGCTGAACGGGTATAGGGCCGAATGCTGCCCCCCGGCCAGAAATGGCGTGCCTGCGAATATATGCGGCGTCCAAAGCGGCAGTTCGCCGCCGGCGATGCAGCGCTTTATGAAGAGTTTCCAGGGGTAGTTTTCCAGGATCAGGTCGGAAAGCAGCGGGTTATGCGCCCTCCCCACGCCCAGCTCGTCCGCATAGGCGGCCCAGGGCTGGAATTGGAAGAGGTTATCGGCAGGCAGGAGTGTCTTGCCGCCCAGGGTCACCGGCGCAAAGAACACGAGCGGCAGGGCCAGAAGCCCCGCCACGATTAACACGTCGGCGTTTATAGAACGTCGCATGATCTCAACTCTTCAATGCGCGCACCTGTTCCTCGGCATGATATGATGAGCGTACTAACGGGGCGCTTTCGACCCATTTGAAGCCGATGTTGAGGCCGATTCGGCGCAGTGCGTCGAATTCCTGCGGGGTGTAGTATTTGTGGATCGGCCAGTGTTCCCTGGTGGGTTGCAGGTACTGGCCAATCGTCAATATGTCCACGCCAACCCCGACGAGATCGCGCATCACATCCACGATCTCGTCCCAACGCTCACCCAGGCCAACCATGATGCCGCTCTTGCTCAGCACTCCGGGGAGCATGGACTTGGCGGCGCGGAGGACAGCCAATGAGCGTTCGTACTTACTCTGAGGCTGCACGGCGCGGAAAAGGCGCGGCACCGTTTCGACATTATGGTTGAGCACGTCCGGCCCCGCGTCCATGACGATCCTCAGCGCATCTTCGGAGCCTTTGAAGTCCGGTATCAGCACCTCCACCGTACATTCGGGAAGTACCCGGCGGAGTTTGCGGATCGTTTCGGCAAAGACGCCCGCACCACCATCCGGCAAGTCATCACGGTCTACGCTGGTGAGAACCACATGGCGCAGGTTCATCGCGCGGGCGGCCTCGGCAACCCGATCCGGTTCGGTGGGGTCTGGCGGGGCCGGGCGACCTGTCGCCACGTTGCAGAATTTGCAGGAACGGGTGCACGTATCACCCAAAAGGAGGAATGTGGCGGTATGCCGCCCCCAGCAATCGCTTATATTGGGGCAATGGGCCTCCTCGCAAACTGTGTGCAGCGCCTTGACCCGCATAAGGCGGCGTACATCTTCGTATCCTTCGCCACCCACCGGCCTGACCGGGATCCAGGGCGGGCGGCGGAGCGGTTTCACATGGCTCATCCTGCCTCCATTGGGCGGACAGAACCGACTTCCATCTCCGCGTGGCGTATCGCGGCCTTTATGAAGGCCATGAAGAGCGGATGGGGACGATTGGGTCGGCTGCGGAATTCGGGATGGAACTGGGTTCCCAACATGAACGGATGCTCTTCGATCTCGGCTATTTCCACCAGCACGCCATCCGGGCTGAGGCCGGAGAATCTCATCCCGTGGCGCTCGAAAATTTCGCGATAGGCGTTGTTGAACTCGAATCGGTGGCGATGGCGCTCCTCGACTTCTTCGACGCCGTAGGCCTCGGCTGCCAATGTGCCCGGCACCAACCTACACGGGTAGACTCCCAGGCGCATGGTGCCGCCCATATCCACTATGTCGCGCTGATCGGGCAGCAAGTCTATGACAGGGTTGGCAGTGGTGGGGGAAAATTCGGTGCTGTTAACGTCTTCGGTGCCCAGGATATGGCGCCCGAATTCTATGCACATAACCTGCATCCCCAGGCAAAGGCCCAGATACGGCACTTTGTTCTCACGTGCCCACCTGGCGGTTGCGATCTTGCCCTCGATGCCACGGTAGCCGAATCCGCCCGGCACTACGATCCCATGCACACTTTCAAGGCGTTCCCAATCGCGGCCTTTTTCCAGGTCGCCGGAGTGTATCCATTCGATCTCCACGTCGTATCCGCAGGCCAGGGCGGCGTGGAAAAGCGCTTCTTTGACGCTGATGTAAGCGTCGTGTAGCTCGACGTATTTACCAACCAGGGCCACACGTACTTTGGGGCGCGGCCTGCGCATCCTTTCCAACATCGCCCGCCAATCGTCAAGATCGGGTGGCCCGGCCACTTCCTCCAGCCCCAGGTGACGGACGATGTAATCACCCAGGCCGGCATCTTCCAGCATCAGCGGCACTTCGTATATGTTGGATGCGGTCACCAGCGGGATGACCGCCTCTTTCTCCACGTCACAGAAGAGCGCGATCTTATCTATGACCTCGCCCTTCACCTCGTAGTCGGATCTGGCGACGATCACGTGCGGCTGGATGCCGATCCCGCGAAGGGCGCTGACGCTATGCTGAGTCGGCTTGGTTTTCAATTCGCCCGTGGCGCCGATATGGGGCAGGAAAGTCACGTGGACGTACAGTATCTGGCCCGGCCCCAGGTCTGAGCGCATTTGGCGGAGGGCTTCCAGGAAGGGAAGGCTTTCGATGTCGCCCACGGTTCCGCCTACTTCCACGATAACGACATCAGCGCCGCTGCTCTTGCCAACCAGCATGATGCGGCGCTTGATCTCGTTGGTGATATGCGGGATGACCTGGATGGTGCCGCCCAGGTAATCCCCCCTGCGCTCTTTGGCTATGACCTCGGCGTAGACCTGACCGGTGGTGACGTTACAAAGCTTCGAAAGGTTCTCGTCTATAAAGCGCTCGTAATGGCCCAGGTCGAGATCGGTTTCCGCGCCGTCGGCGGTGACGAATACTTCCCCGTGCTGGTACGGGGACATGGTACCTGGGTCCACATTTATGTAAGGGTCGAGTTTTTGGATGGCAACCCTGAGGCCGCGAGCCTTAAGGATACGCCCGATGGCGGCAGCGGTGACGCCTTTGCCGACCGAGCTCACCACCCCGCCGGTGCAGACCACGTACCTGGGCATTAAGCCGCCACTAGATCAACTTTTCCAGGTCATCGGCGGCGCGGCGCATATCGAGGAAGATCAGGCCCAACTTGGCGTTCTGGCGCACCAGGGCGGTGAGAACGGCTTCCTGACCGACCGCCATCAGTATGACGTAGCCGTTGGCGCCACGGATGTAGACCTGATCGAGTTCACCACGCCCCAGCTCACTGGCGATGCGCTCACCAAGCGAGAGCATGGCCGCCGACATTGCCGATACACGGTCTTCTTCAATGCCGGCGGGTAGTGAGGAGGCCATGATCAACCCGTCAACGCTGACCACGGCAGATGCCTCAATGTCGGGCGTGCCGACTTGTAGGTCGCGCAAGCGATCCACCATTAACTCGGTCCGTGACTTTCCCATATCTGACGAAGCTCCTTTCAACCAGGATGCCCCGCAAATATCATGGGGCGATTAGTCCAGCCGGATGCGCCGGCGCTTTCTTTTGCAAAGCAGTCCGCCCAATTACATCACAATGGTGATTGCATGATAGCATACGGGTTTCGGAGTGTCAAACTCGATCCGCCCGGTCAGGCATCCGGCGGCTTGCAGCCCGATTGTTTATTTGCGACACCGAGACCTCAAGAGTATCCTCAATTATCGCGATAACCCTTTATCAGGAAAGGCGTATCGGTGAAGCGACATCCTTTAGAGCTAACGCCAGAACAGTTACGCAAAGATAGCAACCCGGCGGCCTTCCAGTTCAAGTCCACCGCCGAGCTTCCGCCTAACCGGGAGATCATCGGGCAGCCTCGCGGGGTGCGGGCGATAGAGTTCGGGATAAATATGCGAAGCCGGGGATATAACATCTACGTCATGGGGCCAACCGGTAGCGGTCGCCTGACGGCAGTCGAGCAATTCATCAGGGAACGAGCCGCCAAAGCCCCCGTCCCGGACGATTGGGTGTACGTCTATAACTTCGCAGACCCGACCCATCCCAACGCGATCCGCCTCCCGCCCGGCACCGGCGTAAGGCTGCGCCAGGATATGGACGAGCTGATCGCCAGGCTCAAAGGCGATGTGCGTAAGGCGCTGGAATCCGACGATTTCCTGCTGGCCGCCAGCCGGATAAGCCGCAAGCTGGAACGCAAGCGGGATATGAGATTCCGCCAGGTCAACGAGCTGGTGGCCCAGAAGGGCTTCACGATAGTGAATACCGACGCCGGCTATGGGGTGGTCCCACTGGCCGATGACGGGCAGCTCTTATCGTCCGAGGCATTTGCGAACCTGCCGCAATCGCAACAGGAAGCCCTGGAAAAGACCCGCCAGGAGCTGGAATACCAGTTGGAAGATGCCCTCCACGATGCCCATGTGATGGAACGCGAGGCCCAGGAGGAGTTGAGCAACCTGCGCCGGGAAACGGTGGAGCGCGTCCTGACGCCCTATTTCGACGATCTGAGGGAACGCTACAAGAATCTGCCGGATGTCCTGGAACATATCGAGGCGGTGAGGAAGCATATATTGGATAATGCCGACCGATTCGCCCCGCAGGAGCAATCGGAACCCCGCCAGGAAGGCGCACCACCCCCAGGCGATGAGAGGTTCACCCCGTACCGGGTGAACGTGTTGGTTGACCGCAGTGACCAGAAGGGCGCCCCGGTGGTGGTGGTCGACCTGCCGACTTATCAGAATCTGGTGGGGCGCATAGAGCATAGGATGCAATACGGGGCTATGTTCTCGGATTTCACCATGATCCGAGCCGGATACCTCCACCAGGCAAACGGTGGATTCCTGGTGATCAATGCCGAGGATGTAGTCGATCAGCCATTCGCCTGGGAGGCACTGGAGCGGGCACTCGTGACCGGCGAGATACGGATCGAGGATCCGGAATCACGCGAAACCGGCGTCATGATCCCCCAAACCCTGAAACCAGAGCCTATCCCCCTGGATGTGAAGGTGCTGCTTTTGGGAAGCAGGTGGCTCTATTATAAGCTCTACGGCGATGATGAGGATTTCCCGGAGCTTTTCAAGGTCAAGGCCGACTTCGGCTACGAGATGGATCGGACGCCGGAAAATGAGTTCAATTACGCGCTCTTCATAGCCGCCAGGTGCAATGATGAAGGATTGCCGCATTTCGCTCCCGAAGCGGTCTGCAAGGTGATCGATCACGGCTCGCGACTGGCCGGCGACCAGCGTAAGCTCAGCACCTTATTCGGCGAGATCGCCGATCTGGTGCGCGAGGCGGCTTACTGGGCCTCGCAAAACGGCCACGAGCTGGTCACCGCCGGGGATGTGGAAAAGGCCATCCGCGAGCGTGAGTACCTGCGCAGCCTTTACAAGGAAAGGGTACAGGAACAGATCGCCGGGGGCGAGATATTTATAGATACCGACGGGGAAGAGGTCGGCCAGGTCAACGGGCTTACGGTTCTGGATATGGGCGATTACGAGTTCGGGCACCCAACCAGGATAACCGCCCAGGTATTCATGGGCCGGGAAGGGGTCGTCCAGGTGGACCGAGAGGCTAATATGACCGGCCCGATCCATAATAAGGCGGTGCTGGCACTTAAGGCCTACCTGGGTAGCAAGTACGCGCAAGACCAGCCGCTTTCGGTATCGGCCAGCCTGAGCTTTGAGCAGAATTACTCCGAGATCGAGGGGGATAGCGCCTCGGCGGCAGAGCTTTACGCGCTGCTCTCGGCACTATCCGGCCTGCCGATCAAGCAGAGTATAGCCGTAACCGGCTCAATCAATCAGAAGGGCGAGGTGCAACCGGTCGGGGCCGTCACGACCAAGATCGAGGGGTTCTTCGAGATATGTAAAGCTCGCGGCCTTAACGGTGAGCATGGCGTGATGGTGCCCAGGAGCAATATGCCCCATCTGACACTCAATGATGAAGTCGTCCAGGCCGTGCGCGAGGGCAAGTTCCACATCTACGCGGTTGAGACGGTCGATCAGGGTATCGAGCTGCTGACCGGAGTCCCGGCAGGCGAGCGCGGGCCGGACGGTAAATACCCTGAAGGCACCGTCCACCGTATGGTGCAGGACCGGCTGCGCAAGCTGGCACTGGATTTGGATAATTTCGGACGAGATCATCGTAGGGACGAGGAGCGTGACGACTCATCCGAATCAGGGGAAGAGGATAAGCAGGGGTGAGAGGGGACACGCCGTAGGGTTCGCGTGGTCGTTCCTCAGTGCGATCATGGCAGCCTCGCTTGTGAGCGCGTGCTCGGTCTTCTCACCCACTCCGGCACCAGGTCCGACGCCGGTCGGGTGGGTTGAGTGGAAATCGCTGGCAACGGTATGGGTCTCGCCGACCCCGGTGATCCAGAATCCACCCACGCTGCCGCCTACCGATACGCCTACCCGCACGGCCACGCCCACGCCTACGCCCACCTTCACGCCCACGCCCACGGCGCTCCCCCCCGCAACGGCCACCGCCACACCGCCCGCTACCCCCCCC